>JAJUHY010000051.1 GCA_029265735.1 Marinobacter segnicrescens
GAAGCAACAATATCGAATGAGAATTCCCTTAATAGCCTGTCTGTCTCTACGGTTTCCGATGCCAACAACGCAATCCTACGTGTTGACTCAGCCCTTGGAACAGTCAATGAGCTTCGTGGTCAGCTCGGTGCCGTCCAAAACCGCTTCGAGTCCACCATCGCCAACCTGAGTACCTCGGTCGAGAACCTCAGCGCCTCAAACAGCCGTATCCTGGACGCTGACTTCGCGGCAGAAACTGCCAACCTGGCCAAGTCCCAGGTGCTGCAGCAGGCTGGTATCTCGGTACTGGCTCAGGCGAACGCCCGTCCGCAGCAGGTTCTGTCCCTCCTGCAGTAATCGGGATAGCGGTAACAGCCGGAACCTTCGGGTTCCGGCTTTCCGCCGTTGAAGGATAGCGAGGAAAAGCGATGAATGGCGTTAACCTGAACAGCCCGGACCTGAAGCTGGTGCGCTCCGGCGCCCGGCCTCCGGCCCAGGCACTGTCGTCATCTCAGGCCGCGGGCGGGAATGCCCCTGACCTTGCTGCTGCGTCTGCCGTCCACCCCTCAACCCCGACCGGGAAGGCTGCACAACCGGTATCCCAGGCTGAGAAGCCTGAGGCCCGTCATGAAAAGCAGCGCGAGGAACTGGGCGAGGCCGTGACTCAACTGAACGATTTTGTGCAATCGGTACAACGGGATCTTCAGTTCGAGGTGGATAACGAGATGGGGAAAACCATTGTGCGGGTGATCGATCAGGAAACCCAGCAGGTTATCCGCCAGATCCCGGACGAGGTGGCATTAAGGTTGGCAGAGAACTTGCAGCAGGATGAACCGCTGACGTTGTTTAACATCACCGTGTAAAGCCTTGCCGCTTTTGCGGAGAACTTTCACAACGGTTACTCAGCACCGCCGCGCCCGAGAGGGTCCGGCGGTGTTTTTGTATTCGAAGCGGGATTAAAGGGCTGTTTTCCCACGGAATAACACGGAAAAGGATTAAGGCGAAAGCCCCGTAATTACAGTCTGTTACGCAAAGTCCCATAGTTCGGCCAGAAAAGAGGCAAAGTTTTGCCGCCTTCGGCCGATAAGCTTTATAGTCAAGATATTCGCTCCCGTGAGGAGGCAGGGATTATGGCCAGTATTTCATCGTTGGGTATCGGTTCCGGGGTTCTGACCTCGGATCTTGTCGATCAGTTGGTGGCTGCAGAGCGCAAGCCGGCTGAAACTCGTCTGACCCAGCGTACCGAGCGTACCGAAGCGCTGATCTCCGCTTATGGCAAGCTGCGCAGCGCGGTGACCGAGTTGCGTCTGCCCATGCGCCAGTTAGGCAGTGCTGATGCGCTCAAGTCGTTCTCTGCCACATCCTCCGGCAGCAACGTGTCCGCGACCATCGATGCCAACCTGGCCAGTCGCGGAACCTACAATATTCAAGTGGACGCCATGGCAGAAGCCCATGCCGTCGCCTTTGCGGCCGTCGCGGACCGGGATGCCACCAGCATCGGGCAGGGCACACTGACCCTGCAGGTGGGCGATAAAACCACCAACATTACCATCGATGGCTCAAATAGCACGCTGCAAAGCATTGCCAACGCCATTAACGACTCTGATGCCGGCGTATCCGCCAGTATTCTGAACACGGGTAACGGCTACCGGCTGGTGCTGAACTCCGAAGAGACCGGCACCGCCAATGAAATCAAGCTGAGCACCAGTGCGGCGGACGGCAGCGACCTGGCCAGTTTTGTGGCCGGGGCGGAGACGACGACCGAAGCCGCAGACGCCATCTTCAAGATCAACGGCATTGAAGTTGTTAAAAGCTCCAACACCATTGATGACGTGGTGGACGGGGTCACGTTTGAAATCACCGACACCGGCGCATCCACCGTCAAGGTGGAACAGGACACCGCAGCCGTAGCCGAGCGGGTGCAGGCGTTTGTAGACAAGTTCAACGCGCTGCAGGAAACCATTACCGAGCTGTCGTCCTACAACACCGACACCGGACAGGCCAGCATCCTGACCGGCGACTCCACCGTCCGCAATATCCAGAACCAGCTTAAGCAGGTCCTGAGCAATGTGATCCCCGGCCTGGAAAACGCCAGCGTTCGCAGCCTGGCAGACGTGGGCATTACCACCGACTGGCGCACCGGCAACCTGCAGTTCGACAGCCAGAAGTTTCAGCAGCAGCTGCGGGAGAACCCGGACGACGTCACCGCGCTGTTTGCCGAGCAAGGCCGTACCACCGATGGACAAGTTGAGTTCGTGCGCAGCGGTACCAACACCCAGGCCGGCGACTACGATATCAATATCAGCCAGCTGGCGACCCGGGGCGCGCTGACCTATTCCGCCGCGGAGACCGGCACGGTCAACGTCAAGGCGGGTAACATGTTCACCTTCGAGGTGGACGGTGAGACCAGCGTCAGCATTGCGCTGGAGAAAGACGCCGCAGGCAACCCGCTGTCGTCGACAGGTACTGCCTTTACCGGGGAGGAGTTTGCCGCCGCCATGCAGGCAGCCCTCAACGACAGTAATGAATTGAAGGCCGCCGGACGTTCCGTAAACGTGAGCTGGGACGCCACCAACGGGCTGACTTTCACTTCAGGCAGGTACGGTTCAGAGTCCAACGTGCGGATGACCAGTGTGCTGAATGCGGACATCAGCTCCGCAGACGGCGTGGCAGGCACGGATGTTCAGGGCACGATTAACGGTCAGGTCGCCCAGGGCGATGGCCAGGTGCTCTATCTGAGCAATAGCGCCGGTGGTGACGCCGCCGGCCTTCAGGTCCGCATCACCGGAGGCGAAGTCGGTGCCCGGGGTACGGTACGTTTTATCGAAGGTATCAGTGAGCGCGCTGTAAATGCGATTACCGATATTCTCAGCGCCAACGGTGCCCTGGACTCAAGAACCAGCAGCCTGAACCGGGAGCTGGAGCGCATCCAGGAAGACCAGATCAAGCTGGACCGGCGTATTGAAAGCTACCAGGCCCGCCTGGTCAGCCAGTTCAGCGCCGCAGATTCACTGATTGCCCAGCTCAACAGTACCCGGGACTATGTCACCCAGCAGTTGGCCGCTCTGGCGCCCAACAAAAGCGACAAGTAATTCGTCCGGATAAATTCGTCATACCACCGTATGACAGCCAGCAAGGCACCACCGGCCAGCCGGTAAAGAAGAGGTAGATTATGAAAGGTTTGCAAGCCTACCAGCGGGTAAACACCCAGACCAGCATCACCGATGCCGATCCCCACAAGCTGATCCAGTTGCTGTACAACGGCGCGCTGGAGCGGATCAATATGGCCAAGGCCCGTATGCACGCCAAAGACTACGCCGGCAAAGCCCAGTTGATCAATAAAGCGATTGAGATTGTTGGCGGCCTGCGCAGCTTCCTGGACTTCGATAAAGGCGGTGAGCTGGCCCTGCGGCTGGAAGTCCTCTATGACTACATGGAGCGGACCCTGCTGGAAGCCAGTGCGAAGAATGACATGGACAAGCTGGATGAAGTTGCCAGTCTGCTCCGTTCGGTGAAAGAAGGCTGGGACGGCATCCGCCCAGAGGCCACCGGCGAGCAGGCCCGACAGGCCGCTATCTGACGATTCAGCTACCGCTGGTAACAGTCATTCGCAGACGAACAGCATGCCGGTTTTCTGTCTGCGGGTGGCTGCGCCCCGTTCCCTCCCAATAGCCATTCCTCATGCACTCCCGTACAATATCTGCCTTCTTTTCAGCGTCAGAAAATGGGGTTCGCCCCGTTTTTCGTTTTCGTGATTCGCAGGAGCAAGGGCATGTCTGATATCAAAAAGGTGGTGCTGGCCTATTCCGGTGGTCTGGATACGTCCGTGATCGTCCGCTGGCTGCAGGACACCTATAACTGTGAAGTGGTGACATTCACCGCCGACATCGGCCAGGGCGAAGAGGTAGAGCCCGCCCGTGAGAAGGCCAGGGCCCTGGGCGTGAAGGAAATCTATCTTGAAGCTCTGCGCGAAGAGTATGTTCGCGATTACGTCTTTCCCATGTTCCGCGCCAAGACCATCTATGAAGGCGAGTACCTGCTGGGCACTTCCATCGCCCGCCCGCTGATTGCCCGTCGTCTGGTCGAGATTGCCAACGAGACCGGCGCTGACGCCATTTCCCACGGCGCCACCGGAAAAGGTAACGATCAGGTCCGCTTCGAGCTGGGCGCTTACGCACTGAAACCGGGGGTGAAAGTGATCGCTCCCTGGCGTGAGTGGGACCTCAACTCCCGCGAGAAGCTGCTGGCTTACTGCGAAGAGCGCAACATCCCGGTGGAGATGAAGAAGGGCAAGAGCCCATCCTCCATGGACGCCAACCTGCTGCACATCTCCTACGAAGGCATGAACCTGGAAGATCCCTGGTCAGAAGCCGAAGAGGACATGTGGCGCTGGACGGTCTCTCCGGAGGCGGCGCCGGACAAGCCCACCTACATTGAAGTGACCTACGAGAAAGGCGACATCGTCGCTGTTGACGGCCAGAAGATGAAACCCCACGAGGTGCTGGAGCATCTGAACAAAGTGGGCGGTGAGAATGGCATTGGCCGCGTTGATATTGTTGAGAACCGTTATGTGGGCATGAAGTCCCGCGGCTGCTACGCAACCCCGGGCGGCACCCTCATGCTGCGGGCCCACCGGGCCATCGAGTCCATCACCCTGGACCGGGAAGTGGCTCACCTGAAGGACAGCCTCATGCCCCGCTATGCGGAAGTCATCTATAACGGCTACTGGTGGTCCCCGGAGCGGGAAGCCCTGCAGGCCCTGATCGACCAGACTCAACACTACGTGAATGGCACCGTTCGCCTCAAACTGTACAAGGGTAATGTCGATGTGGTCGGCCGGAAGTCAGAAGACTCCCTGTTCGACGAGAAGATCGCCACCTTTGAGGAAGACGAAGGCGCCTACAACCAGAAGGATGCCGAAGGCTTTATCAAGCTGAACGCTCTGCGGTTGCGGATTGCTGCCGGCAAGGGACGCAAGCTTTAACAGGCGTCATCCGGTAACGCCTCTTGGTTAGAGAGGCGTTTCGGCCCCGGAATCCACGCACGTGAAAGACTTCAACAAAAGGCTTTTCAGTGGATGCCGGGGCAATGTCTTTTTTCCGCAACGTCGACGCTAACGAAAAAAGGCCAACCCAATACAGAGCCGGCCTGAAAACTACAAACAAGGAAAGTTCGAAACTGCCTGAAACAACACAACGAAGTCCCAAAATGCCGGCGGAGTTACTGCACGGCTCCTCCACCGTTGGGTATGGATACTGCCAGAAGATACTGCTCAACTCCTCTGATCCATGAGTACAGCATAAGTTCCCGGACGCCGGGCGTCTGTTGGGCTTGTGTTTTCGAGTGTTACCGCATGTGTCCGCTGTCGTGTCCGTAGACTTTACGCTTCAGTAATCCGCCGGCCCGGGGTCGATGTAGCCGGCGTTTGCCGCTATGCTATCGGCCATTCTAAAAGCCCTGTTTACAGGGTGATTTTCATGCCGGAGAAACCATCATGCCTTCCTTTGATATCGTCTCAGAAATTGATATGCACGAAGTCACCAACGCCGTCGACCAGGCGAAGCGGGAGCTGGGCAACCGTTGGGATTTCAAGAATGTGGAGGCGGACATAGAGCTGGATGACCAGACCATCACCATCAGCGCCGAGCAGGAATTCCAGATCGAGCAGCTTATGGACATCCTGCGTATGGCCTTCGCCAAGCGCAACATTGATACCCGAGCGATTGATGACGATGGCGAGAGCAAGTCCGGCAAACTGGTCAAAAAGCACCTGAAGCTCCGTCAGGGGATCGAAACCGACCAGGGTAAGAAGATCGTCAAGATGATTAAGGATGCCAAGCTGAAGGTCCAGGCAAGCATCCAGGGTGACAAGGTTCGGGTAACCGGCAAAAAGCGGGACGATCTGCAGACCGTCATCGCCATGCTGAAAGAGTCCGACCTCGAGTTGCCTTTGCAGTACAACAACTTCCGCGACTGACCGGAGCCCGGTTATCTTTCCCCAACTGAACTCCGTCTGGCTGAAGGAAACCCTCTACACCTTCAGCCGCTGGCAGGTGATTGCCCTCCTGTTCCTGGGCTTTTCCGCCGGCCTGCCCAATCTCCTGGTGTTCTCAACATTAAACGCCCGCCTGGCCGATGTGGGGGTGGAAACCGCCACCATCGGCTTTTTCAGCTGGCTGGGTGTGACCTATTCCATCAAGGTGTTGTGGGCGCCGGTGGTGGACCGGCTGCGGCTGCCCATACTGGACCGGTTGCTCGGCAAGCGCCGCAGCTGGATGTTACTGGCCCAGGTGGGAATCGCGGCTGGCCTCGCGCTGATGGCAATCACAGACCCGGTCGTGTCGCCGGAAAAAATGGCCCTGTTCGGGCTGCTGGTAGCGTTCTCGTCCGCCACCCAGGACATCGCGATTGACGCCTATCGCATCGAGATTGCACCGGTGCGCCTGCAGGCGGCGCTGGCATCCTCGTACATCTTCGGCTATCGGGTGGCTTTGCTGGTAGCTGGGGCAGGGGCGCTGTACCTGGCGGAGTTCTGGTCCTGGGAAGTGTCCTATCAGGTGATGATGTTGTTGGTGGGCATCGGGATGTTAACGGTGCTGGTGGTGCGCGAGCCGGCAGTTAACCATTTTGCGGCGGCCGCCGATATCGCCCGGCGTGTGCAGGAAGAGGCCGCGCAGCGGGCTCATCTGCCACTGGGGCTGGCACGGCTGGCCGGCTGGTTTTCTGCCGCGGTAGCCGGGCCGTTTGTGGACTTCTTCAGGCGCTATCGTGAGCTGGCGCTGCTGATACTGCTGACGGTGGCGGTATACCGGGTATCGGATATTGCCATGGGGGTAATGGCGAACCCGTTCTATCTGAACTTTATGGAGTTCACCAAAACCGAGGTGGCGGATGTCACCAAGGTATTTGGATTTTTCATGACCATCGCCGGGTCCCTGGTGGGCGGTGTGCTGGTGGTCCATTTTGGTGTGCGCCGGATTCTGGTGCTGGGGGCAGTGATGACGGCCGCCACCAATCTGCTGTTTGTCTGGCTGGCGATGTTGCCCCCCAATCTCATTACCCTGGCCGTGGTCGTCAGTGCCGATAACCTCAGTGGTGGTATTGCCAACGTGGCGTTGATTGCCTGGCTTTCGAGTATGACCAGTGCGTCGTTTACCGCTACACAATACGCGCTGTTCAGTTCCCTGATGACCCTTCCGGGCAAATTCCTGGGCGGGTTCTCGGGCATCGTGGTGGCTGGTTTCGGTTACCCCACGTTCTTCCTGTTGGCAGGTGTCATGGGCATTCCGGCGATACTGCTATCCCTTTATATGCTGAAAAACGGGCATCGCCTGGATGCCAGGGCGCCGGTCACGGAAGCCAGCGAAACCGAGACATAGCGACCCGGCCGGAAATTACCTCTACGCCGTCCTTTTCAAGCAGGGATTTCTGACGCTCAAAATGATCCGAGCCGGGTGGAAAGGCAATATGCCCGGTATTGCGAAGCACCCGGAACCAGGGCACAGAATGGCCCGCCGGCAATCGGCCCAGCGCCTTGCCAACAAAACGGGCCTGGCGCCCGAGCCCGGCCATTTCAGCCACCTGCCCGTAACTGGCGACCCGCCCCGGTGGAATGGCCAGAACCACCTGCCAGATTTTCTGCTCCCGGGATAGCTCCAGTTCCATGGGATTACCTGCTCTTGAAGTTTCCATATTTGCCCTGATGTTAAAGGAAGCCTGACCTCCGGACTACTGGTGAGCCGGAGGTTGGCGTGTGCCGAGGGACGAACACCCTGGTAATCCGGCAACAGACGGGCGACCCCCAGGAGGCGTTTTGCCGATATTCATTTTTCTGTTCATTGTCATGCCCATTGCAGAGATGGCCGTACTGATCCAGGTGGGATCGGAAATCGGCGTTTTTGCGACCATTGGCCTGGTGCTGTTAACGGCGGTGGCAGGGGTGGCATTACTGAAGCGCCAGGGGCTGGCGACGCTGACCCGGGCCAGACAGCGCCTGGACAGTGGCGAGCTTCCGGCAAGGGAGGTGGCCGAGGGAATGGTTCTGGCCGCCGGTGGGGTGATGCTGCTGGTGCCGGGGTTTATAACTGACGCTATTGGGCTGCTGTGTCTGATTCCCGGTACGCGCCACTGGATGATGTATCAGATCACCAAACGTATGGTGGTGCAGGGCCAGGGCAGCCGGTTCTTCTTTTCCGCCGGGGGTGATCCTTTTGGCGGTCACGGTCCCTTCGGAGGCCGTACGGGTGGCGGCGATGAACCCATTGAAGGTGAGTATCGGGATGAAACCGAGCGGGATCACAGCCGCATTGAGAAAAAATGAAATTTTTTTTCACGGGGGTGTTGAAAACCGGATGGTGGCCCCCATTTAGGTCACACAAGTTTGCCGATGGCAGATAAACATCTGCAAAACAGAGGCTTATCTGCTTCGGCTTTTAACGCAACGACATTGTCAACGACTGACTGACATTGGAGAAATCTGGAATGAAAATTCGTCCGCTTCACGACCGTGTTGTCGTACGCCGTAAGGAAGAAGAAGAAAAAACCGCTGGTGGCATCGTGCTGCCGGGCAACGCCAAGGAAAAGCCGTCCCAGGGCGAGGTTCTGGCTGTCGGTAACGGCCGGATTCTCGACAACGGCGAAACTCGTGCGCTGGCGGTCAAGGTGGGTGACACCGTGGTTTTCGGCCAGTACGCCGGCAACACTGTCAAGATCGACGGTGAAGAACTGCTGATCATGAGTGAGAGCGAAATCTACGGTGTGCTGGAAGGCTGATTGCCTGAAGCATCCGGATGACCATTCAATCCGATTGTTTACCTAACACTTCAGACGATTGGTTTTAACGAACAGGAATAGACAACTATGGCAGCTAAAGACGTTAAATTCGGCGATAGCGCTCGCAAGCGTTTGGTGATCGGTGTCAACACCCTGGCGGACGCCGTTAAGGTTACTCTGGGCCCGAAAGGCCGTAACGTGGTTCTGGACAAGTCCTTTGGAGCACCGACCGTAACCAAGGACGGCGTCTCTGTGGCCAAGGAAATCGAGCTGAAAGACAAGTTCGAGAACATGGGCGCGCAGATGGTCAAGGAAGTTGCTTCCCAGGCCAATGACACCGCGGGTGACGGTACCACTACCGCTACCGTACTGGCTCAGGCCATCGTGACCGAGGGCATCAAGGC
>JAJUHY010000215.1 GCA_029265735.1 Marinobacter segnicrescens
GGCGAGCCCGATATCTGCCTTCGTCGGTTCCGACGATTTAGCAAGCTATGATTGACTGACAGAGGTAATAGCTTGAAGACCCAGGACCTGGCGTTACTGTATATCTTCGACGCTATCATGACGGAAGGCGCGATCACCCGGGCCGCCGAGCGGCTGAACATGACCCAGCCGGCAGTATCAAATGCGGTCGCCCGGATGCGTCATGCCTGGAAAGACCCGGTGTTCGTCAAAAAAGGGCGGCAGATTGAGCCGACGTCCTATGCACTCAGCCTCTGGGATCAGGTTCGCGATCCGATGCATGAGTTGTCCAGGGCGCTTGGCAACCGCACCTTCGAACCCAGTACCTCCCGCCGTCAGTTCCGCATCGCCCTGGCGGATTTGATGCTTGATCTGCTGTGGCCGCCGCTGATTGCCAAGCTGGAGAAAGAAGCCCCGGGAATTGACCTTCATGCCGTTCCGTACACATTCGGCGGTGCGCCCATGCAGTTACGGGAAGCGCACGTGGATCTGGCCATCGGCATGCTGTCCGAGCATGATCACAGCCTTCGCAGTAAATGGCTGATGGACAGTGGCTATGTACTTGCTATGCGCGAAGACCATCCCCTGGCGGGACGGGCGATCTCCCTGGAAGAGTTTCTGGACGCCAGGCACCTGCTGATTTCCCTCTCTGGTGACAGCTACGGGCCGGTGGACTCCGCGCTGGACCGGATGGGGCTGAGCCGACGCGTCGCCGTCACCGTCAACCACTTCCCGGCTATTCCCGGATTGCTGAGGACGTCGGACCTGATAACGGCCCTGCCCGATGCCGCCATGCAGGATGAGCAGGTGCGACAGGGCCTGTGGCTGACCCGCCTCCCTATCGAAGTGGATCCGATTACGGTGTATCTGATCTGGCATGCCCGCCATGACCGGGAGCCCGGGTTGATCTGGATGCGATCAGTTATCGAGCACCTGATGAAGGATCGCTGGCAGGACCTGGTGGGCGACGGTGGTTAAACGAGGCATACCAGTGCATCACGGAAAGTGATGCATTGAATACGATTAAACTATTTTTTTATCTTGACGCTAGCTCCGATAATTAAATCATCGAGATCAGAGAGCGATCAGAAGTACTGATCTCCATGACTTACAGGTTTAATTATCCGAGGAGCAATTCATGTCAGTAATGAATGTAAATCTTAAAAAAGCCGTAGCTGTCGCCACTATTGCTGTTGTAGGTGCCATGGGGGCCGCAACCGCCAGCGCTCAGCAGTACTGGATGGAAGAAGTTCTTGAGCAGCAGCTGCAGGAACGTGCGGCCAAGGCCGAGCAGCAGCGTCAGGCTTCTGAAACCGCTGACTCCAAGGCTGAAAAAGCCGACAGCAGCGCTTCCTGAGTCGTCAGCGGGCCCGGTCAGGGCCCGCTTGGCTTTTCGGTGTCAGCATCAGCCCGACTATAACGTCTTCAGCCAATCCTCCATTCTGTCCATCGCCGTCACCAGTCTTCCGGCGGCCACCTCAACAAACTCATTCCCCAGTTCCTGCTCGGCAAAGCGGTCCGCTGCCAGTTCCAGCGCTTCGCCGCCGTCGAAATCCACAAACGCCAACCGGGCGCTTAACTGATCCGGTACAAAACCGAAGTCGCTTGCAGGCAGCATGGCAACGCCCGTGGCCTCCAGCAACCGTTTACAGAAAGCCGCGCTGGTCTTGATGTCGTGCCTGTCCAGGGCCTCCCGGTAGGCGGAAAAGTCCGGAAACAGATAAAACGCTCCCTCAGGCTCCTGAGCCACCACATCCATCCGGGTAAGCCGGCGATGGATGTAGCACCCAATGGCCTTGAGAACCCGGCGGGAGTGTTTCAGATACTCATCAATATCTTCGCCACCCTCAAAGGCGGAAATGCTCGCGTACTGAACCGGGGCGTTGGTGGAGGTGAACGTCTCACTGGCGATAATGGCCATGGCATCCTGCAGCGGACGCAGTTCCGGCGGAAAGATAAACGTACCCAGCCGCCAGCCGCCGGCTCCCAGCCACTTACTCAAGCCGGTGCTGATAATCGTGCCTTCGGGATAATAGCGGGCAATGGATCTGTGCTTGCCGTTGAACTGGAGCTCCCCGTAAATCTCATCCGACAGCAGGATAATGCGATAGCGACGGGCCACGTTCGCAATGGCCAGCAACTGATCGTCACTGTATGTGCAGCCGGTGGGGTTGGACGGATAGTTGAGCACCAGGATACGGGGCCGTGACGGATCATCCCGGCAAATGATGTCCAGCTCTTCAGCCGTCAGTTGCCAGTTATTTTCCGCATGGGTCGGCAACCAGTGCACCGAGCGACCGATAATCCGTGCCTGGGGGGCGTAGGAGACCCAGCTGGGCCGGGGAATCAGTAGATCGCCGTAGTAGGCCAGCTGGAGAATAAACAGCAGCTCCTTGGAGCCAGGACCAATCAACACGTCTTCCCAGCTACACCGTTGGCGCTCGGTGCGGTTGATGTAGCCGGCGATGGCTTCGCGAAGCTCTTTCAGGCCTTTGACGGGCAGATAGTCTTTCTCATGGGCATGGTCCCGTAGCGCCTGTACCACACGGGGCGGGACCGGAAAAGGCGACTGGCCCAGGCCGAGTTTGATGATATCCCGGCCTTCGGCGCGTAGCTGGTTACTCAGTTCATTGATGCGGAGCGTTGCGGACGGCTGAATGCCGCGCACGTTCAGGTTAATGGCGTAGCGGTGTTCAGTCTGGATTTCCATCAGTCTGTCGTTTCCGTAGGTATGAGCGTGTCATCCTCAGTATAGGCAAAGCCTCCAGGGTGTGGAGCTCAGCGCTGGTAGGGTTTTCCGAAGCATTCCCATGCGTGCTCAGGGAATCCGGTGTGGATCAAGCTCGATGTGTTCTACCCGCTGGCCCAGCATGATCACCCGCCCCAGATAGCGCTCTTCGCCCGTGGTGGTGAAGTCGAAGAGAAAGCGACGCCATACCCGAATCCGGCCCTGACGATCCCGCTTGAACCAGAGCCCGCGAAGGTAGACCGCGTCATCCAGTAACAGTACGTCCATACGCTGGCAGTAATCCCGGGCGGTTGCCAGCACGGCATCCTTGATGGCCTTGGCTCGCCACCAGTACCAGACAGCAAAACCGATGGCGAACAGCCAGGTGAGAGTTGAGAGGGTCACGCTCAGTTCCGTGTGATGAAGTCCAGCAGCAAGCCTACACCGGCCCATGCCGGGTTCAAAGTCCAGTGGTCACGGGTGAGAACCTGTCGGGGTGAAAAGGCCACTGATGTCATGTAACCGACCGCCGGGCCGTGTAGAATCTGTGCCGAACCGTCGAGAGTCGAAACCTATGCACTGGATTATCGGGCTTGGGCTGGCGGCCCTGTTGTTCTATCTGCTGAAGCAGTGGGGGTCGCTGGATCCGAAGCAGAAAAAGGCCTTGAGCTGGAAAGTGGTGCTAGGCGTTGCCGGCGCGCTGCTCTTGCTGATGGTGCTGACAGGGCGGGTTCATATTCTGACCGCAGCAATCGCTGCACTCATCCCGGTACTGCGACGATTACCGCAGTTGCTGAGGTTGTTGCCTTACGCCAAACGCTTTCTTGGTGATGGTGAAGGCTCTGGTCCGGGCTCCTCAAGCGGGGGCGCCAGCCATCAGGCCGGTGACAGTTCCCGTCAGCAAGGTTCTGTCGTCAGCGGCCAGATGACGTTTCAGGAAGCCTGCGAAATACTGAATGTCGAGCCCGGTTGCAGCCGGGAAGACATCGTCGCTGCCCATCGCCGCCTGATGCAGAAAGTGCATCCGGATCGCGGAGGCAGCGATTACCTCGCCGCGAAAATTAACGAAGCCAAAACGGTTTTGCTGGGCCGGCGCGGCACATAGAGCGATCCGGCTCCGGTCGTTTTCCGCTGGCAGTGGCGACCGTGCGGCGCCTTGACTAAGGTTAGGTGATACCCGAAATCAAGGATGGTCGCCATGGTTGTTATCTCTGCCCTTTATATTCTTCTAGGTCTGGCGCTGCTTCTTGGCGGCATCTGGCTGCTCAGCCTTGGCGGCTCCTTTTATTATCTGATTGCAGGGTTGGTGCTGATAACCGTCGGTGGTCTTGCTTCGGTTCGGCGGGTCGGCGCCCAGGGGCTTTATGCGCTTTTTCTGATCGGGACACTGATCTGGAGCCTCTGGGAATCGGGGTATGACTGGTGGCCCCTGGCAACCCACAATGGCTGGTTTCTGCTGCTGGCTCTCCCCTTGATGGTGCCTGCAGATAGAGCCGGACGGGGCGCGGCCGTCACCTTCGCTTCCGTATGGGTGGTCTGCGGAATGGTATTGCTGGGCAGCCTTCTGCATGACCCCCATGACCTTGCTGGCCGGCTGAACGACACCGACATTATTGAGCAGCCGGATCTGGGTGACACTCCGGAGGCGGACTGGCATGCCTGGGGACGCAGCAAC
>JAJUHY010000111.1 GCA_029265735.1 Marinobacter segnicrescens
AGCCTGACTGCTTGCAAATGCAACAGAAACAGCAAAAGAGTACAGTCAGGCCTGACTCACAAGAGTCATAACTTCTGACAGTACATCCTCTATACTCAATCCCGTAGAATCAATGACTTGCGCATCATCTGCAGGCTTGAGCGGGGCCGCCGAACGATTCATGTCGCGCTCATCGCGGGCCCGGATTTCCTCTAAAAGGTTCTGGATATTAACATCGACGCCAGCCGCCTTCAACTGAAGGTGGCGCCTTCTTGCACGCTCTTCGGCGCTGGCGGTCAGGAAGATTTTAACCGGGGCGTCCGGGAACACAACCGTTCCCATATCGCGGCCATCCGCGACCAGTCCCGGAGCCTGGCGAAAGTCCCGCTGGCGCTGTAGAAGCGCATCCCGGACCGCCTGAATCACGGCGACTCTGGAAGCGCCGTCGCCGGTCTCCTCAGTGCGGATGTCGCTGGTGACATCCTCACCGGCAAGCAGAACCCGCACTGGCTCCCCTTCTTGCGTCGGCTGGAAGGAAACGTCCAGGCCTGCCGCTACTGCCACCAGTCCGGGCTCGTCCGCCAGATCCACGCCCTGGCGTCTGGCTGCCAGGGCCGTAACCCGATAAAGAGCCCCACTGTCGAGCAGGTGCCAGCCAAGACGACGGGCCAGCATCTGGGTCACTGTGCCCTTGCCGGCACCACCGGGACCATCGACTGTAACGACCGGGACCTTATCGGCTTGCACGGCCACTCTATTTCTCCTCAGACCGGATACGGATCCCTACCTCGGTCGCAAGCTCAACAAAGCCCGGGAACGATGTGGCGACGTTGGCGCAGTCATTGATCACGATCTCGCCAGTGGCACGCAGGGAAGCCACCGCGAAAGACATGGCAATACGGTGGTCGCTGTGGCTGTCCAGTTCGCCCCCGGTAATGGTCTGACCGCCATCAATAATGATGCCATCCGGTGTGACCGTCGTTTCGACGCCCACTGCCCTGAGCCCGTCGGCCATCACCTGGATGCGGTCACTTTCCTTCACACGCAATTCTTCTGCGCCCCGCAGAACGGTACGACCTTCAGCGCAGGTGGCGGCGATAAACAGCACCGGGAACTCATCAATGGCCAGCGGCACCTGCTCTTCGGGGATTTCAATGCCCCGCAGCTGAGCGCTGCGAACTCGCAGATCCGCTACCGGCTCACCACCGATCTCCTGCTCATTGAAGACTTCAATATCGGCGCCCATCAGCTTCAGAATATTGATGATGCCGGTACGGGTGGGATTCATTCCCACATGGCGCAGGGTCAGGTCGGAGCCCTCTGCGATGGTGGCGGCAACCATCAGGAAAGCCGCTGACGAAATATCGGATGGCACGTCGATATGACAGGCGGTGAGTTCACCGCCACCGATGACGCTGACGGTCGCCCCGTCCCGATGGACGTGATAACCGAAACCTTCCAGCATGCGTTCGGTATGGTCGCGGGTGGGCGCCGGCTCATGTACGGACGTCATTCCGTCGGCGTACAGCCCTGCCAGCAATAGACAGGATTTGACCTGGGCACTGGCCACCGGCATGTCATAGTGAATGCCGGATAGTCTGTTTCCACCGCGGATTTTCAGGGGTGGGCGTCCGCCCTCCTCGGTCTCGATAACCGAACCCATGGCCCGCAGCGGCTCTGCCACCCGGTTCATGGGCCGGCGGGAAAGGCTGTCATCTCCACTCAGCTCGGTGTCAAACGCCTGTGCAGCAAGAAGGCCACAGAACAGGCGCATGCCTGTACCGGAGTTCCCCAGGTAGATAGGCCCCCGGGGCGGCTGCAGCCCATGCAGACCGACACCGTGGATACGAACCCGGCCGTTTTCGGGACCTTCAATGGTAACCCCCATATCGCGGAACGCCTGTACGGTGGCCAGGCTGTCTTCCCCTTCGAGGAACCCTTCGACTTCCGTTATGCCGTGGGCCAGGGCCCCGAGCATAATGGACCGGTGGGAGATGGACTTGTCACCAGGCACCCGGACATCACCGGTTACCTTGCCACCCGGCTGGAGCCGGAATCTCACGGGTTTCTGAGTCATATCTGTCACGTATGCCTGTCCTGATAGCATTCTGGAAAAGTGATTACGCGCCGCCTGAGCCCGGGTAAACACCCGCAGCAGTGCGGCGCCGTCCTGATCCTCAATGGCCTGGCGCAGATTGGCCAGGTCCTCAGTAAAATGGTCAATTACCCGCAGTACAGCTTCCCGGTTTGACAGAAAGATATCGTGCCACATCACCGGGTCACTGGCAGCAATGCGGGTGAAGTCGCGAAATCCCCCCGCTGCATAGCGGAAGATTTCCATATTCTGCTCTTCCCCTGCCAGGGTATCCACCAGGGAGAAGGCAATCAGATGAGGTAGGTGGCTGGTGGCTGCAAGTACCTCATCGTGATCGGTAACCGCCATGGTCAGAACGGTTGCACCAAAAGCTGACCAGAGCGCTGTCAGCCGGTCGACAGCTTCAGCATCAGCCTGATCCGGCGGGGTCAGTATGACCTTGTGATCCGCAAACAGGTCAGCCCGGGCGGCGCGCACGCCACTTTTCTCCGAGCCGGCAATAGGGTGTCCGGGAATGACCCTGGGTGGCCAGGTGCCAAACACCTCCTGCACCGCCTGGACGAAGCTGCCTTTGGTGCTGCCCACGTCTGTCACTATAGCGTCAGCAGACAGATGGGGCTTTGCTTCCTCCAGCACTGGCACCGTAGCGCGAACCGGGACGGCAATGACAACCAGATCAGCCCCGGTGACGATTTCGGCGATGGAGCCGTAACCGTCGATTATTCCCAGGTCGGCCCCCAGAGCCAGCTCTTCGGGCCGGCTGTCTGCCGCCAGCACTTCACCGGCCAGGCCGGAATGCCGGGCAGCGGCAGCAACGGATCCGCCAATCAGCCCCAGGCCAATCACCGCAATGCGGTTAAACAGCGGGCGGCTGCTATCCAGCAGAGTCTGCGCCTCAGGCACCACGGCGTTCCAGCACCCGTTTCAGAGCTTCGAGGAAGCGCTGGTTCTCTTCAGGCAACCCGATCGACACCCGCAGATGTCGGGGCATGCCGTACCCTGCTACGGGGCGAACGATCACGCCCTGCTCCAGCAGCCCTTCAAAAATGGCGGATGCGTCGTCGCCAACTTCCACCGCCACAAAGTTACCAGCGGACGGTATCCACTCTAGCCCCAGCTCTGCAAACCCTTCGGTGAGCTGCTCCATGCCCTGACGGTTAACCGTCCGCGACCGCTCCAGATAGTCCTGATCCTCAAGCACGGCGGTGGCCGCAGCCTGGGCAATCGTGTCTACGTTGAACGGCTGGCGCACACGGTTAAGCAGATCGGCAATCTCGGGGGACGATACCGCGTAACCCACCCGCAGCGCTGCCAGGCCCCAGGCTTTGGAGAAGGTACGCACCGCGATAAGGTTGGGATAATCCGGCAGCAGGCTTACACCGTCGACATTGTCGTCGCTTTCGGTCATGTATTCCCGGTAGGCCTCATCAAGTACTACCAGGACACGCTCGGGAACCTTGTCCAGAAACGCGCGCATGGCGGCCGTGCCCTCAACAGTACCGGTGGGGTTGTTGGGGTTCGCCACAAACACCAGCCGGGTCTTGTCCGTTATGGCTCTGGCCATGGCCGACAGATCATGACCCCAGTTCAGTGCCGGCACCTCCACTCCACGGGCACCAATGGCCAGGGATACCAGCGGATAGACGGCGAATGCGTACTGAGAAAAGACCACCTCATCCTCAGGGCCGGCAAAGCAACGGGCAATGACTTCAAGCACATCGTTGGACCCGTTGCCCAGGGTCAGCTGGCTGGCATCCACCTTGAGATAGTCGGAAAGCGCCGCCTTGAGGGTAAACGCATTACCATCCGGATAGCGGCAAATATCCGCCAGCGCCTTCTGGGCTGCCTGCATGGCGACAGGGCTCGGCCCCAGCGGATTTTCATTACTGGCCAGCTTGACGATGTCGTCCGGGTCGAGGCCGTACTCCCGTGCCAGTTCTTCAATAGGCTTGCCGGGTTGATAAGGTGTAAGGCTCCGCACACCCGTTACAGCCAGGGCCTGGTAATCGATAGACATAAACTCCTCCGGATTCATCGCCAGTCCGGGACCCCGGCTGGCCAAAAGATGATCAGAGCACACCTGTCGGATAGGAGCCCAGACGTTTCAGCTCGACAGCGTCCTCTTCAAGACCTTCCAGCAGCTGACTGATGGCGGCGTCTTCCATATGACCTTCGAAGTCAATATAGAAGACATACGCCCAGGTGCCGCTGGGGGATGGGCGGGTTTCAATGCGGGTCAGACTGATTCCGGCACGGTGGAACGGCTCCAGCAGCTGGTAAAGGGCGCCGGGGCGGTTTCTCATGGAAATCAGAATCGACGTCTTGTCGTGACCGCTGGGACTTACCGCCTCACGACCAATGATCAGGAACCGGGTGGTATTGTCCGGCCGGTCCTCGATCTTTTCTGCCACAATCTCAAGATCGTACAGCTTTGCGGCCATTTCTCCGGCGATGGCGGCACTCCCCGGCTCGTTCGCCGCTCGGCGGGCAGCCTCGGCGTTACTGCTGACGGTGATGCGTTCGACCCCGTAGTGGTGAACGTCCAGCCACTGTCGGCATTGCGCAAAGGATTGCTGATGGGAATAGATGCGGGTCAGGGGTTGATCTGTCTCTCCTGCACGGCGCATGAGGTGATGGTGGATGCGTATCTGGACCTCGCCGCAGATTCTGAGAGGAGACGAGATAAACATGTCCAGAGTATGGTTGACCATGCCCTCGGTGGAGTTTTCTACCGGCACCACCCCATACTGGGCCGCACCGGATTCAACCTCCCGGAACACTGCGTCAATGGCAGGCATGGGTACCGATATGACGGAGTGACCAAAGTGCTTGAGCGCCGCCGCCTGGGTAAACGTACCTGCGGGGCCGAGAAAGGCGACGCGCATTGGCTGCTCGAGGGCCAGGCAGGCAGACATGATTTCCCGAAACAGCCGCGCCATTTCCTCGTCCGGCAGCGGGCCGGGATTGGCCTCCTTGATGCGGCGCAGAACCTGGGCTTCCCGTTCTGGACGATAAAAGACCACCTCCTGTCCGGGGTTGGCATCCATTTTGACATGGGCTACTTCCTGGGCGCATCGAGCTCGGGCACTGATCAGGTCCATGATCTGTGCGTCCAAACGGTCGATCTGCTCCCGCAGTTCGCCCAGCCGGGCCTCCTCGTCACTCATGGTCAGCCATGCTCCTTCGCGAATCCGGCCATATAGTCGATCAGTGCATCCACGCCAGCCTCGGGCATGGCGTTATAAATACTTGCCCGCATGCCGCCGACACTGCGGTGACCTTTCAGGTTCAGCAGCCCACGCTCATCAGCGCCCTTCAGAAAGGTGCTGTTGAGACTGTCATCCGCCAGGGTAAACGGAACGTTCATCCAGGAACGGAAGCGCGGATCAATGGGGTTGGCGTAAAACTCATTGCCATCAATAAACTCGTAGAGCTTGGTGGCCTTGCGACGGTTTACCTCGGCCATGGCGTCAACGCCACCCTGAGCCTTCAGCCATTTGAAAACCAGGCCAGCCAGATACCAGGAGTAGGTGGCCGGCGTGTTGTACATGGAGCCGTTTTCTGCCGCTACCCTGTAGTCCATCATGGTGGGTGTTTCGGGGCGGGCCCGGCCCAGCAGATCCTTGCGAATAATCACCACCACGAGTCCGGACGGACCGATGTTCTTCTGTGCACCGGCATAGATCAGGCCAAACTTCGAGACATCTACCGGCCGGGACAGGATGTTGGATGACATGTCTGCCACCAGTGGTACGTCGCCACTGTCCGGAACAAAGTCGTACTCAAGCCCGCCGATGGTTTCGTTCGGCGTGTAATGCAGATAGGCGGCATCAGCCCGGGTGTTCCAGGTTTCCTGCAGGGGAATAGTGGTAAAGCCACTGTCCCCGCTGGAAGCTGCCACGTGAATATCCCCGTACCGGCGAGCCTCGGCAATGGCCTTTTCCGACCAGATGCCGGTGTTCACGTAATCAGCGCGACCATTATCACCCAGCAGGTTCAGGGGAATGGTTGCGAACTGGCTGGAAGCTCCACCCTGCATGAAGAGTACGGCGTAATCATCTGAAATTCCGGCAAGATCGCGAAGATCCTTTTCGGCGGTTTCAGCGATTTCGACGAATTCGTCACTGCGGTGACTCATCTCCATGACGGACATACCAGTGCCACGCCAATCCAGCATTTCGTCTCTGGCCTGCTGCAGCACCGGTTCGGGCAAAGTCGCCGGGCCGGCGCAGAAGTTGTACGCCCTACTCATTGGCTGACTCTCCGCTGCTGTCCTCAATCTCATTCTGTTGTGCGGAACCCTCACCGGCTTCCGACTCTTCATCTTCGTCTTCATCGCTCTCGGCGATACGCTCCACACCTACCAGGCGCTCGTCTTCCTGGGTCAGGCGGATCAACCGCACACCCTGGGTGTTCCTGCTGAGAATGGAAACCTCATCGGACCGGGTACGTAC
>JAJUHY010000331.1 GCA_029265735.1 Marinobacter segnicrescens
ACAGTCCTTTACTGTTATGCCGCGTAAAGGCTATGGTTTTGGTTTCACTGTTCATGGCGTAAGGCACTTCGCTGACTGAAATCAGTTCGCCGGAAGATCTCGAGCTGTAGCCGCAGTGACCGTTTATTCAGCGTCGGTGACACTCAGGCCATAGTAGAGGCGGCGCGGTGCAGGTTATTGATACGCAGGCTATTCGTTCATTCCGACAGGCGGTACAATCATTTCCGTGCCATTAACTATAGGTCATATAAAAATCCGGTGTTCCGTTTCGACGGAACGGGTAGCGAGAGGTGAACATTGATCAGCGTACTGGTTGTAGACGACCACGATCTGGTTCGTTCCGGAATCACCCGGATGCTGGCCGACAACCCGGACATTGAAGTCATAGGTGAAGCCTCCTCAGGGGAGGCAGCAGTGGATGCGGTGCGGCAGAAGCGCCCGGATATCGTCCTGATGGACATACGTATGCCAGGTATCGGAGGTCTCGAGGCAACCCGTAAAATCCTGCGCCTGGATGACTCTATTCGCGTTATTGTGGTTACCGCCTGCGCGGATGATCCTTATCCGACCCGTGTGATGCAGGCCGGTGCGACAGCCTATATCACCAAGGGTGCTGACCTGGATGAAATGGTGCGCGCTATACGCAAGGCCCACACCGGCCAGCGGTATATCAGCCCGGAAATTGCTCAGAAAATGGCCCTCAAGCAGCTGGGTGGCGATGCCGATGATCAGCCGGAGTCGCTGTTTGACCGACTGTCAGAGCGTGAAATGCAGATCGCCATGATGGTGGTGGATTGCCAGAAAGTGCAGGACATCTCCGACAAGCTCTGCCTGAGTCCCAAGACGGTGAACAGCTACCGTTACCGCATCTTCGAGAAGCTGGAGATTTCCAGCGACGTGGAACTGGCGTTAATGGCCGTTCGATTCGGATTGCTCGATGCCGACAAAGTCTGACGCCCCCACCGGGGACAACGACAAAAAGGGATTCGACAGCAAGGCATTTCTTTCACAGTTGACTGAGCGCCCCGGTGTCTACCGCATGTACGACAGCGGGGGCAACATCCTCTACGTGGGCAAGGCCCGCAATCTGAGGAAGCGGGTCGCCAGCTACTTCCGGAAATCCGGCCTGGCACCCAAAACGGCGGCGCTGGTATCGCGTATAGACCAGATCGAGGTCACCGTTACCGGCAGCGAAACGGAAGCGTTGCTGCTGGAACAGAACCTGATCAAATCCCAGCGGCCGCCCTACAATATCCTGCTTCGGGATGACAAATCCTACCCCTACATTTTCCTTTCGGGCCATGACGACTACCCGTCGCTGACCTTTCGCAGGGGGCGTACCAAAAAAGGAAAGGGCACCTGGTTCGGGCCTTATCCCAGCTCTGGCGCGGTCAAGGAAAGTCTTAATATTCTGCAGAAGGTTTTCCGAATAAGAGACTGTTCCGAAAGCTTTTTCAGAAACAGAAATCGTCCCTGCCTGCAATACCAGATCAACCGCTGTACCGCCCCCTGTGTCGGCTATATCAGCCCCGAGGATTACCAGGCAGATGTGCGGCGGGCCACCATGTTTCTCGAAGGAAAAAACCCCGCCATTCTCCGAGATCTGATGGATGCCATGGAACAGGCATCGGCGGAGCTGGAGTTTGAGAAAGCGGCCGCCTATCGCGACCAGATCAACCATCTGCGTCACGTTCAGGAACAGCAGGCCATTGACAGCGAGGGGGGCGACGCGGATGTGATCGCTCTGGCCCAGGAGGCCGGGGTAGTCTGCGTGGTGGTGATCATCGTTCGCGGCGGGCGAGTGTTGGGTACCAAGGATTACTTCCCCCGCTTCTCCCTGGAGCAGACCGAGGCGGAACTGCTGTCGGCATTTCTTGGCCAGTTCTACTTCGGTAGCAGTACCCGGCGGGAAATTCCCCGGGATGTGCTGGTCACCACTCTGCCGGATGAGCAGGAAGTCCTGGCTCAGGCCCTGAGTGAACAGGCGGGCCGCGAAACCCGTATCCGTCAGAACGTGCGAGGGGAGCGGCGCAAGTGGCTGGAACTGGCTCAGACCAACGCCCGGCAGACGCTCACCACGCACCTGGCCAGCAAGGAAACGGTATATCGCCGTCTGCTGGCGCTGCGAGACCTGCTCGACCTGCCGGAAACGCCGTCCCGCATGGAATGTTTTGATATCAGTCATAGCCATGGCGAAAACACGGTCGCGTCCTGCGTCGTTTTCGACGAGAATGGCCCGCTCAAGAGCGATTACCGTCTCTATAATATTGAAGGGATTACCGCTGGCGACGATTACGCCGCCATGAGGCAGGTGCTGACCCGCCGTTACCGCCGGCTGGCTAACGGTGAAGGCAAGCGGCCCGACCTGGTTCTGATCGACGGCGGCAAAGGCCAGTTGAGAATGGCCCGTGAAGTCTTTGACGAGCTGGGGATTCAGGATATTCCGCTGATCGGTGTCGCCAAGGGTGTTACCCGGCGTGCGGGAATGGAACAGCTGATCGACGCGCTGACGAACCGGGTGTTCCGGGTGCCGCCGGACTCACCGGCGCTGCACCTGATTCAGCACATTCGGGACGAGAGCCACCGCTTTGCCATCACCGGCCACCGTGCCCGCCGAGACAAGAAACGGCGCCAGT
>JAJUHY010000180.1 GCA_029265735.1 Marinobacter segnicrescens
AATAACAATGCTCTGGATGGCACCCATGGCTGAACGGGGTTCCACCTCGTGGCCCATGGCTTCGAGCAGATCAATGGTGTCCGGGCTGATGCCCTGTTCGACGCGGATCTCATCCGGCAGCCATTGATGATGCACCCGGGGTGCCTCAACCGCGGTCTGGATATTCATGCCATGGTCAATCACATTCATGATCACCTGCAGCGTGGTTGTGATAATCCGTGAACCGCCCGGGCTGCCGGTGACCAGATAATTCCGGCCGTCCTGGCGGACGATGGTGGGCGACATGGAACTGAGCATACGTTTGCCCGGTTCAATACGGTTCGCCTCGCCACCGATCAGGCCATAGGCGTTAGGTTCCCCCGGTCGTGCACTGAAATCATCCATTTCATTGTTCAGCAGAAAGCCGGCAGCGGTCACGGTGATACCTGAGCCGTAGCTGAAGTTTATCGTGTAAGTATTTGAAACTGCGTTGCCCCACTGGTCCACAATGGAAAAGTGTGTGGTCTCGTTGCTTTCAAACGGCAGGGGGTTGCCCGGGCCAATCTGGTCCGAGGGTGTCGCCTGACCGGGGTGGATCTGCTCACGTAACCTGGCGGCGTACTCCTTGTCGATCAGTCCGGCCAGCGGCACTTCAACAAAATCCGTATCTCCCAGGTATTCGCCGCGATCGGCGTACGCCAGCTTCATGGCCTCTGCCATCAGGTGGATGGTCTGGGCCGAGTTATGGCCGTAGTCGCCGATGGGGTAGGCCTCCAGAATGTTGAGAATCTGTATGATATGAGCGCCGCCAGAGCTGGGCGGTGACATGGAGAAAATTTCGAAGCCGCGGTAAGTGCCGCGAACCGGCTCTCTTATAACGGGTTCGTAGTTCGCCAGATCGTCCAGCGTGATCAGCCCATCCCCCCGGGCCATTTCCTCCACAATCAGCCGCGCGGTTTCTCCTTCATAGAAATCGGCGATGCCGTGGTCGGCGATACGTTGCAGGGTGGCTGCCAGTTCCGGCTGCCGGAAAAGGTCGCCAGGGCGGGGCGGGTGTCCGTTCTCATCGTAGAAGGTGGCACGGGTGGCAGGCCAGCGGATCAGCCGGTCCCGGGCCTGCTCCAGGCCTTCGGTAAACCGGTGGGGGACTTCGAACCCGTCCCGGGCGAGGCGGATGGCCGGGGCCAGTGCTTCTGCCAGGGTGATGGTGCCGTATTGTTCCAGCGCCAGTGCCAGTCCTGCGACTGTCCCCGGTACGCCAGCGGCCTGATGGCTGAAGCGGCTGAGTTCGGGTACGACCTCGCCATCGGCGTTCTGGAACATGGTTTCGGTAGCGGCGGCCGGGGCGGTTTCCCGGTAATCAATAGCCTTGACCGGGCCGCTATCTCCGGGTGCATAAAGCAGGAAGCCACCACCACCGATGTTGCCAGAGCGAGGCTGGGTCACGGCCAGCGCGAACCCGGCGGTAACAGCAGCATCTACGGCATTGCCTCCGGCTTTCAGTACTTCCAGTGCCACCTCAGTGGCGTGGGGATGGCTGGTAGCGACCATGCCGTACTCACCGGGGGCGGGGTGATGGCGTTCGCCTTCGAGAATGGCCTGAGCAAAGGCCATTCCCGTGATAAGACTGAGCAGGAACAGCCAAATGGCTCGGTGGTACCAGCGAATCCTGGTCATGGAAACTCCTTGAGCGTTGGTAGTGCAGCGAAACTGACGTCAGCAACTTCGCTCCGGTTACGGTTTACGCTATGATAGCTGGTCATTTTCTGTTGCGCCGACCGCTAGCGTAAAACCGGCCGCGCATCTCCCAGTTGTACTACAGGACAGGTTCATGGAACACACATACCGTCTGGTGATTTCCTGCCCGGACCGGGTAGGTATTGTCGCAAAAGTCAGTAATTTCTTGTCTACCTATAACGGCTGGATTACCGAGGCCAGCCACCACTCTGACACTCAGACCGGGTGGTTCTTCATGCGCCATGAGATCAAGGCCAGTTCCATTCCCTTTGGCCTGGATCAGTTCCGCGCAGCGTTCGAACCCATCGCCCGGGAATTCGACATGAAGTGGCACACCGCGGATTCCGCCCGCCCCAAGAAAGTGGTGCTGATGGGCAGCAAGGAGTCCCATTGCGTCGCCGATCTGCTGCACCGCTGGCATAGCGGGGAGCTCAATGTGGACATCGTCGCGGTGATTTCCAACCATGAAGACCTGCGCCGCATGGTGGAATGGCATGAAATTCCCTACCACTGCATTCCCGTCAGCCGGGAGAACAAGGCCGAAGCTTTCGATGAAATTGACGGTCTGTTCCAGAGTTACGAAGCCGATGTCATCGTGCTCGCCAGATACATGCAGATCCTGCCGCCATCCCTGTGTGAGAAATACGCAGGCAAGGTTATCAATATCCACCACTCGTTTCTGCCGTCCTTCGCCGGCGCCCGGCCGTACCATCAGGCCTACAGTCGTGGTGTCAAGCTGATTGGCGCAACCTGCCATTACGTCACCCAGGATCTGGACGAAGGTCCCATCATCGAACAGGACGTGATTCGCATCAGCCACAGTGATGCGATCAGCGATATGGTCCGGCTTGGCAAAGACGTTGAAAAGAACGTTCTGGCCCGTGGTTTGCGGGCTCATGTGGAGGATCGGGTGATCACCCACGAAAACAAGACCGTGGTTTTTGACTGAGCCGGTTTTGCGAATGTGGTAACATTGCCCGCTTGTTTGAACGATTAAAAAACGATTTCCAGTAAATTCAAAGGAACCATTCTCGATGGGTGAGTTAGCCAAAGAGATCCTGCCGGTCAATATCGAAGACGAGCTCAAGCAGTCCTACCTGGACTACGCCATGAGCGTCATCGTTGGCCGGGCACTGCCGGATGTACGCGATGGCCTCAAGCCAGTGCATCGGCGTGTGCTCTTCGCCATGTCTGAGCTGGGTAACGATTGGAACAAGGGGTACAAGAAGTCCGCCCGTGTCGTGGGCGACGTCATTGGTAAGTACCATCCACACGGCGACTCTGCAGTCTACAACACCATCGTCAGAATGGCCCAGCCCTTCTCCCTGCGGTACCCGCTGGTAGATGGTCAGGGTAACTTCGGGTCCATCGACGGCGACAACGCGGCGGCCATGCGGTATACCGAAATCCGCATGGAAAAGCTCGCCCACTCGCTGCTGGCGGATCTGGACAAGGAAACCGTCGATTTCGTCGATAACTACGACGGTACCGAGCGTATTCCCGATGTGTTGCCCACGCGGGTGCCGAACCTGCTGGTGACTGGTTCTTCAGGTATTGCGGTGGGCATGGCTACCAATATCCCGCCTCACAACCTGAAAGAAGTGGTCGAGGGCTGTCTGGCCCTGATCGATAACCCGGACACCACCATTGACGAGTTGATGGAGGTGATTCCGGGGCCGGACTTTCCTACCCACGGGATCATCA
Source organism: Marinobacter segnicrescens (assembly GCA_029265735.1). Classification (GTDB taxonomy): domain Bacteria; phylum Pseudomonadota; class Gammaproteobacteria; order Pseudomonadales; family Oleiphilaceae; genus Marinobacter; species Marinobacter segnicrescens_A. The sequence continues at coordinate 3,421 of JAJUHY010000180.1, forward strand.
ACGGCCGTGCGGGCATTGTTGAAGCCTACCGTACAGGCCGGGGCCGCATTTACATCCGCGCCCGCCACGAGATTGAGCACGACAGCAAAACCGGTCGCGACGCTATCATTATCACGGAGCTTCCGTATCAGCTGAACAAGGCCCGGCTGATTGAGAAAATTGCCGACCTGGTAAAAGAGAAAAAGCTGGAAGGCATCACCGAACTGCGTGATGAGTCCAACAAGGAAGGCATCCGGGTGGTGATCGAGCTGCGCCGGGGTGAGAACCCGGACGTCATCGTCAATAACCTGTTTGCCCAGACCCAGCTTGAGACCGTCTTCGGCATCAACATGGTCGCGCTGATCAACGGCGAGCCGAGGATCCTGAACCTGAAGGAAATGCTGGACGCTTTTGTACGGCACCGTCGGGAAGTGGTCACCCGCCGTACCATTTATGAACTGCGCAAGGCGCGGGAGCGCGGCCACATTCTGGAAGGCCTGACCGTTGCGCTGGCGAACATCGATGAGATTATCGAGCTGATCAAGGCATCGCCGTCAGCGGCGGAAGCCAAAGAAAAGCTCATGGAAAGAGGCTGGGCGCCGGGTGGCGTGCTGGCCATGCTGGAGCGGGCTGGTGACGATGCCTGTCGTCCGGACGACCTGCCGGAAATCTACGGGCTCAGGGACGGGGTCTATCACCTGTCACCGGAGCAGGCCCAGGCCATTCTGGACTTGCGACTGCACCGTCTGACCGGACTGGAAACGGAAAAACTCCAGAACGAGTACCGGGAAATCATCGAAAGAATCGCCGAGTTGCTGGAGATCCTCCGCAACCCGGAGCGTCTGCTCCAGGTCATCCGCGACGAACTGGCAGAAGTTGTCCAGGAGTATGGCGATGAGCGCCGTACTGAGATCGTCAGCTCCCGCCGCGACCTGACCGTGGCTGATCTGATCGACGAAGAGGATCTGGTCGTCACCATTTCCCACAGCGGTTACGCCAAGACCCAGGCCGTGGAAGATTATCAGGCCCAGCGCCGCGGTGGTCGGGGCAAGGCAGCCACTGCCATGAAAGACGAAGACTTCATTGAAAAACTGCTGGTGGCCAACTCCCACGACACCATCCTGTGCTTCTCCAACCGGGGCAAGGTCTACTGGCTGCGCGTATTTGAGATACCCCGGGGCAGCCGTGGCTCCCGTGGCCGGCCCATGGTAAATATTCTGCCGCTGGAAGACGGCGAGCGTATTACCACCTTCCTGTCGGTAAAAGACTATCCGGAAAACCAGTTTGTATTGATGGCCACCTCGGGTGGGGTCGTGAAGAAGACTGCATTGCCAAGCTTCTCTCGGCCACGGACCAGTGGCCTGATCGCCCTGAACCTGGAC
>JAJUHY010000276.1 GCA_029265735.1 Marinobacter segnicrescens
AACAGCTACTGATGGTTTCCGGGGTTGATCGCTACTACCAGATCGCCAAGTGCTTCCGGGATGAGGACCTGCGGGCAGACCGTCAGCCGGAATTCACCCAGGTGGATATTGAGGCTTCCTTCGTGAACGAGGAAGACCTGATGCAGCTCACGGAGTCCATGGTCCGTGAGCTGTTCAAGGATGTACTGAACGTGGAGCTGCCGGCATTCCCGCGGATGCCTTATTCGGAAGCCATGCAGCGTTATGGCTCCGACAAGCCGGATCTGCGCATCCCGCTGGAGCTGGTGGATGTGGGTGAGCTGGTTGCTGGTGTGGACTTCAAGGTCTTCTCCGGCCCCGCAAAAGACCCTAAAGGCCGTGTTGCAGCGCTGCGGGTTCCTGGCGGCGGTGCGCTGACCCGCAAACAGATCGACGACTACACGAAATACGTGGGTATCTACGGCGCTAAAGGGCTGGCCTATATCAAGATCAATGAACTCGCCAAGGGTGCCGAGGGCCTGCAGTCGCCTATCGTCAAATTCCTGGGTGATGAAACCGCACTGGCGATCATGGAGCACACCGGCGCGCAGGATGGGGATATCGTTTTCTTTGGTGCAGACAAGGCAACCGTGGTCAACGAAGCCCTCGGTGCTCTGCGTATTCGTCTGGGCCACGACCTGAAAATGCTCACCAGCGAATGGGCACCCCTCTGGGTGGTGGACTTCCCCATGTTCGAGGAAACCGATGACGGCCGTTTGACCGCCATCCATCACCCGTTCACCGCGCCAAGCTGTACTCCCGAGGAGCTGGCTGAGAACCCGGCCACGGCACTTTCCCGTGCGTACGATATGGTTCTCAATGGTACTGAACTGGGTGGTGGATCGATCCGTATCCACGATGAGCAAATGCAGAAGGCGGTATTCCGCGTACTGGGCATTGACGAAGAAGAGTCCCGGGCGAAGTTCGGATTCCTGCTCGACGCGCTCCGGTTTGGCTGCCCTCCCCATGGCGGGCTGGCGTTTGGTCTCGACCGTCTGGTGATGCTGATGACCGGCGCCACTTCAATCCGTGACGTGATTGCGTTCCCGAAAACCCAGAGTGCCACCTGCCTGATGACTCAGGCGCCGGGTGAAGTGGACGAGAAGCAGCTGCGTGAGCTGCACATCCGCCTGCGTAAACCGCCCGTTAAGGCAGACGCCAAAGCAGAAGCGACAGACGGTAGCGAGCAGTAAGAACTGATAAAAAGGGGTGAGGCAGGTTACCCCCTGACCACAGGTCAGGGGGTAAACCCTGATTCATAGGCCAACAGAAAGACAGGAGTGGTTTATGGCCGGGCATAGTAAATGGGCCAATATCAAGCACCGCAAAGCGGCCCAGGATGCCAAGCGCGGCAAGATCTTCACCAAAATTATCCGTGAGCTGGTGGTAGCAGCCCGTCTGGGCGGTCCCGAACCAAACGATAACCCGCGGCTGCGGGCGGTCATGGACAAGGCGCTCACCGCCAACATGAAGAAAGACACCATTGAGCGGGCCATCGAACGAGGCGCCGGCAGTGGTGACGACGACAACTACGAAGAGCTGACCTACGAAGGCTACGGGCCTGGTGGCGTCGCTGTTTATATCGAGGCCATGACCGATAACCGCAACCGCACCGTGGCGGAAGTTCGCCATGCGTTCAGCCGTAATGGCGGTAATCTGGGTACCGACGGCTCAGTGGCATTTTTGTTCAGCAAGAAGGGCGTACTCTCTTTTGCTCCGGGAACCAGTGAAGAGCAGCTGATGGAAGTTGCGCTGGAGGCCGGTGCCGACGACATCGTTGAGCAGGACGATGGCTCCTACGAAGTTCTTACCTCAACGGAAGCCTATCTGGATGTGAAAGAAGCGCTGGTGAAAGCCGGGCTGGAACCGGATAACGCCGAAGTGACCATGGTGCCGTCCACTACAGTCGAGCTGGACCGGGAAGGTACCGAGGCCAACCTCAAACTGATCGATATGCTTGAAGACCTGGATGACGTGCAGGCCGTTTACTCCAATGCGGAATTCTCCGAAGAAGTGCTGCAGGAGCTGAACGGCTGATCAAGCAGACCGTGTTACAGAAGGACAGGCCCTGATGGCAATTATTCTCGGTGTCGACCCGGGCTCACGTATCACCGGTTACGGCATTATCCGTGTCAGCGGGCGGCACACCGAGTATCTGGATAGTGGCTGTATCCGTGTGGGCGAGCGGGTGATGGCGGAGCGCCTGCAGATTATTTTCCAGGGCCTGGCAACGCTCATTGCCGAGTTCCGCCCGGATGAATTTGCCATTGAGCAGGTCTTTATGGCCCGCAACCCGGACTCTGCACTCAAGCTTGGTCAGGCCCGGGGCGTGGCCATTGTCAGTGCCGCCAACTCCGGCCTGCCGGTCCATGAGTATTCTGCCCGCCAGGTAAAACAGGCCGTGGTAGGCAAGGGCAGTGCTGACAAGACCCAGGTTCAGCATATGGTTCAGGCCATTCTCGGGCTGACCCGAAAACCCCAGGCGGACGCGGCCGATGCCCTCGCTATTGCCCTCTGTCACGCCCATATGAGCCAGAGCGTGGCTCGCCTGGCAGCAGGCAGCCGAGCTGCCTTATCAAGCCTTCCGGAGACAGCGATAACGACCCACGGCCGTGTCCGTGGTGGACGGGTGCGTTGATTCCAGAGCCATTTTCAGGAGTTCATAAGCGGTGATCGGACGACTGCGCGGTATTCTGATTGAGAAGCAGCCTGCCCAGGTGCTGGTAGAAGCGGCCGGGCTGGGTTATGAGGTGGACATTCCCTACACCACGTTTTATCAGTTGCCCGAGTCTGGCCAGGAAGTCCTTCTGCACACGCATTTTGCGGTACGTGATGACGCCCATAGTCTGTACGGGTTCGCGCAAAAACTGGACCGGGATCTTTTTCGCCTGCTGATCCGGGTGAACGGCGTCGGACCCAAGTCGGCGCTGGGCATCATGTCGGGGCTGGAAACTGAGCAGTTTATCCGCTGCGTTGCAGACCGGGATGTGGCCTCGCTGGTGAAGATTCCGGGCATCGGCAAAAAAACGGCTGAGCGTCTGCTGATCGAAATGGCAGATCGTATAGGGCAACTGGATGGCATGGCGGTTCCGGGTGCGTCGGAACTGGTATCTGGCAAACCTGCAAGCCGTCAGCCGGACGCCAGTGAAGAGGCCGAAGCTGCCCTCATCGCGTTGGGTTACAAGCCTCAGGAGGCATCCCGGGCCATCAGTCGCATCGACGCGGAAGGCCTGAGCCGGGAAGAGCTTATCCGACAGGCATTAAAGTCCATGGTTCCCACCAACTGACAGTCTCCGATGACCTTTATGAGGCCGTGAACGTGTAAAGAGCGTAACGTGACAGGCCTTATGTGCGCCGTACAATGTGTCCGGGTTAGCGGGTGACCGAAGCCGGTCCGGTCACCGGAAATGTCGGTTCAGGATGGATGAATAAATCATCCGGACACAGGTATGATGGTGAAAACCTGTAACG
>JAJUHY010000344.1 GCA_029265735.1 Marinobacter segnicrescens
ACAACCCCGGGGGCATACCGGACGAACAGCAGGTCCATGACCAGACACTCCAGCATTGCCGGACTGTCGTGCCAGAAGAGTACCCCCACGTACCTGACCAGCACCCAGCCCCAGAGCAGCGGGCGAATCCGGCTCCAGTCCCGCAAGGTATAGAACACCAGTGCGATCCAGCAATAGAAAGTCGCTTCAATCACCAGGCTCCAGTAGGCGCCATCCACGTGGGGAAATCCCAGGTACTCGTGAAGCAGGGTGCCGTTCAGGACCGCCGTGGACAGGTCTACGGCCCGGTCCTCCGGTCCGAGTACCGTGACGAAGAGCCAGGTAATGATAATGCCGGCCCAGAGTCCGGGCAGTAGCCGCATGGCGCGGGCCATGGCGAACCAGCCGGCGGTGCGGGTACGCTCCAGAGTCATGAAAATAACGAAGCCGCTGAGTATAAAGAACAGATGCACGCCGTAGCGGCCGAATTCCAGCAGCGAAAATGGACTGAAGCTGTGCCCGTACAGCTCATGGTAGTAAGGCAGATAGTGAAAGAGTACTACGGCCATGGCGGCAATGCCCCGCAGGGCGTCCAGGGCCTGTAACCGTTGCTGAGGGTGACCCATCATCGATATCCTCTTTTATAGATGTAGTATATCGGTGTCGCTGCGCGATCCGAACGGCTGAGCTATACCATCCGGTTGCCGCAGACTTACGCTGTCGTAAGGTGGTACTCACAGAGTTCCCAAAGCGGGGCGTGAAACGCTCCATGAAACAGGAAGGCGAAGATGATCCCAGAGCTGGGCATTATTGAAGGATTTTTCGGCCCGCTGTGGTCCTGGTCTGATCGTCAGCAACTGATGGAGCTGCTCCAGCCCCATGGCTACCGCACCTACTGGTATGCCCCAAAGGCGGACCGCTACCTGCGTCGGGCCTGGCAAGAGCCGTATCCGGACGCGATCGCAGCGGAGTTGTCGGCGTTTGCCCGCTGGTGTGATAGCCACGGTATTGCCTTTGGTGTCGGCCTGAGTCCCTGGGAGGTGTTCCATCGTTTTGATGACGCGGCCCGTAAAGCGTTGGGTGAAAAGCTCGATTTTCTCCGGGGGGCCGGGGTACAGCGCCTTGCGATTCTGTTCGATGATATGGCCGCCGACGTGCCAGACCTTGTTCAGCGCCAGGGGGAAATCATCGACTGGGTGCACCAGCGGGCCGGTTTCAGCCAGCTGGCGGTCTGCCCCTCCTATTATTCGGATGATCCGGTTCTTGACCGGGTGTTCGGCCAGCGTCCGGAGCGGTATCTGGAAGATCTCGGGGCGGCTCTGGACCCTTCCGTGGATGTGTTCTGGACGGGGGAAGAGGTCTGCTCCCGGGAGCTGTCCCCGGGCCATCTGCGTCGGGTCGGGGGCCAGCTCGGGCGCAAGCCGCTGTTATGGGATAACTACCCGGTCAACGACGGCGACCGGATGTCCCGCCATCTTCATCTGAGAGGCTTTACCGGCCGGCCCGCTGCCAATGCCGGCCTGATCCGTGGCCATATGATCAACCCGGCCCTGCAGCCATGGCTGACCGCAATTCCGGCCCTGACCCTGGCCCGGAGCTATCAGTTGGGTGACGATTATTGCTACGGTTCCGCTTTCCGGGAAGCCGCGGCTCAGGTTGTGGGAGAGTCCATCGGGGAGCAATTACTGGCAGACCTGCTGGTGCTACAGGACGCCGGCCTGCACCGGATCAGCCCAGAACGACTCGAAAAGCTGAAAGCCACCTATGGCAGGATGGAGCATCCGGCGGGCCGGGAAGTGGTGCGCTGGTTGTCTGGTGAGAATCAGGTGACAGACGAAATGGTGCAGACTCAGTAACTGTCACAATCCGGGGTAGGGCGGTTGCGAAACGTCTCCATCAGATGATCCCGTTCTCGCCCGGAATCCTGGAACCGCACTGGAAGCGGCCGCAGCTGATACCAGTAGTCGCCTCCGGCGACTTCCGGGGAAGGGTTGTCCCCGTCCATCACCGGCGTCAGTACCCGGACGTCCAGCTCCGGCGCCAGTTGCTCCAGAACGGCGACCAGTCCCTGGCGCTGATCGCTGTGAAAACTACCGACAATCACCAGTGCCTGCCGCTGGGGTGCACCGTCCAGGGCATTCACCACCGTTGTGGCCATGGTGCTGTCCCGTA
>JAJUHY010000272.1 GCA_029265735.1 Marinobacter segnicrescens
CAAACCTACGCACCGGCCTTCGAGGCGGGCTTTCCGGTCTATGCCGCCATGACTGATGACGAGCTGGTGAAAGAGCTGGCGCGTACCTGGAACTACCACTGCGCGGATTTCACCATTGAGGAAGAGGATGACCGGTTCGTGTTCAACCTCGATCCTTGTGGAAGCGGCGGCCGCTTATGGCGCGGTGAAATGTGGCGCGACATGTTCCATTACGGTGAGCCGTTATCGCCAATCATGAACGAGCCTCACCCCATCAACTTCAATCGAAAAAGAGCACCGCTTTACTGCACCCATTGTGCCGCTTCCAACCGGGCGCAGCTCAAGTGCGGCCTGGGCGATGACGCTCCACGCTTCTTTGTTATCGATGGTCATGCCCATTCCCGGCCCGGAAAAGCGTGCCGTCAGTTTTCCTATAAAAAAGCATCTCGCCGGGAAGATATGGATCCTTCGCTGCTTCAGCAGGTCGGTATCGTCCCGCCGGGCAAAAGCACTGACGTTTAACGGCTGATAAGGAATTTTTTATGGAAGTTGCAGATAAAGTGGTTGTGGTTACCGGCGGAGCCCACGGCATCGGTCGGGCCATGGCTGCCCGGTTCCACAAAGAGGGCGCCAAAGCGGTGGTCATCGCAGACCGGGAGGCCGGTGCCGCCGAGACAACCGCTGCTGAAATCGGTGTCCACGCCATGGCCGCCGATGTCAGTGATGAACAGGCAATCACTCAGCTGATTGATCAGGTCACGAAGAAGTTCGGCCCCATAGACCTGTTCTGTTCCAACGCAGGCATCGGTGATCCAGGGCGGATCGACGCCTCCAACAAGGTATGGGATCGGGCCTGGTCCGTTAACCTGATGGCCCACGTTTATGCCGCCAGAATCCTGGTGCCGCAGATGCTTGAGCGCGGTGGCGGCTACCTGCTGCAAACGGCGTCAGCCGCAGGTCTGCTATCCCAGTTTGAGGCCCCCTATGCGGTGACCAAGCACGCCGCGGTTGCCTATGCAGAATGGCTGTCGATCACCTACGGCAAGCAGGGGCTGAAGGTCAGTTGTCTGTGCCCCATGGGTGTTGATACCCGCATGTTGCAGAGTGCGCCGGATACCCAGCGGGAATTAATGTCGGCACCCGGCGTGCTGTCCCCGGACGCGGTGGCAGAGATTGTGCTCGAGGGTATCCGGGAAGAGAAATTCCTGATTCTTCCCCATTCCGAGGTGCTTTCTCACTGGCAGGCAAAAACCCGTGACTATGAGGGATGGCTGAAGGGAATGCGGGAGTTTCACGCCATGGCCGGGGAATAGGATTCCGCGCTGCTTTAAGCTGTAGTGAAGGTGATAACAAAAGCCGGGGCTGTTCAAACCCCGGCTTTTGTCATTGAGAAAAGGCTTTAGTAGCCCAGCTGACGGGCTGCCAGATCCCGCATGATTTCTTCCGCACCGCCGCCAATCGCATTAACGCGAACTTCCCGGTAGATTCGCTCCGACTTGGTGCCTCTGATAAAGCCTGCGCCGCCCAGGGTCTGGACGGCTTCCCGGGCGCAGAATTCCATGGTCTGGGTCGCCTGGTTTTTCAGCATACAGACATCAGCCACCGGGTTTTCCCCGTTCATTACCCGCCATGCCAACTGTTCCAGATAGGCCTGGGTCGCATGGATACGCATCGTCATGTCCGCCAGCTTGTGGCGGATAACCTGATGCTTGATCAATGGCTTGCCGAAGGTTTCCCGCTGACGGGCATAGTCGACCACCTCTTCCAGGCAGACCCGGGCGAACGCCGTACAACCAGCAGCCATGCCCAGCCGCTCGCTGTTGAAGTTCTGCATGATCAGCATGGACCCGGCGTTTTCATGCCCCAGCAGGTTACCGACCGGAACCCGGCAATTGTCGAAGTATAAAGTGGCCGTGTCTGATGCCCACCACCCCATCTTTTTATCCAGAGGGGTGCGGGTGAAACCCTCGCGATCCCGTTCGATAAGCAGCAGTGAGATCCCCGCATGCCCCGGTTCACCGGTACGGACCGCGACGGTGTAATAGTCGGCACGCATTCCGGATGTGATGAAGGTTTTTGAGCCGTTGACAATGTAATGGTCACCGTCCCGCTTTGCAGTGGTTTTCAGGGCTGCAACGTCGGAGCCGCCGCCGGGCTCAGTAATAGCCAGAGCGCTGATCTTGTCTCCTGACAGAATCTCAGGAAGGACCCTCGCTTTTAGCTCCGGGCTGCCGGCGCGGACAATGGGGGGCGTCCCGATGCCGTGGCTCATCAGACTTGCTGAGACACCACCGGCTCCGGCCCGGGCCAGTTCCTGGGCAGCGATGATTCCATAGAACTCATCCGCGTTGATGCCGCCATACTCCTCCGGGAAGCCCAGGCCCAGAAGGCCAAAATCGGCAGCTTTTTTATAGAGCTCCCGGGGGAAGCCGCCGGCCTCGTCCCATTCTTCTGCAAACGGCTCAATTTCTGTCGCCACCCAGCGCCGGAGGCTTTCACGGAAAGCTTCATGTTCGGCGGTGTAATACGGGCTTTTAGCGGGTTTCATATCTGTTCCTCTAAAGTATCCGAGGTGGATAATCCTGAGCCCACAGCAGCCGGCAAGGCCGGGTGGGGGATCGTAGAAATGGTGGTAAAGGGGCAATCGCCACCCGGGGCGGCGATTGTCCTGTCTGTACGATTCGATCTATTGCGCAGCGTACTGCTTGCGCAGTTCCCGCTTGAGCACCTTGCCGGTGGCGGTACGGGGCAGCTCGTCAAGCACGGCGAGTTGCTTCGGAATCTTGAAGCGGGCCAGCTTGTCGCGGCAGAACTCCTGGATGTCTTCCAGTGTGATCTCGGCATCACCAGCCGGGACAACCAGGGCCATAGGCACTTCGCCCCAGGTTTCATCCGGAACACCGATGACGGTGACCTCCTGTATTCCGGGGTATCGGTAAAGTACGTGCTCCACCTCGGTGGGATAGACGTTTTCGCCGCCGGAAATCAGCATGTCCTTCTTCCGGTCAACGATGTAGAAGAAGCCCTCTTCGTCCTGGCGAGCCAGGTCCCCGGTGTGGAACCAGCCACCGCGGAAGGCTTCCGCCGTCGCTTCCGGTTTGTTCCAGTACTCCGAGAACACGTTGGGCCCGCGCACCACCAGTTCACCGGTTTCGCCGGGCTTAACATCCTGGTCATTCTCATCAACGATGCGCATCTGCATATGGATCAACGGCTTGCCCACAGAGCCGTGTTTGCGTACCGCATCCTCGTTGCCGAGAATGCAGGCGCCGGCTGTCGTTTCCGTCATGCCAAAGCCTTCGAAGAAACGCAGGCCTCGCTGCTGGAAGAACTCAATGACCGGGATCGGACAGGGCGAACCACCGGAGGTCAGGAACCGGAGTGTGGACAGATCATACTTGTCAAAGTCGGGTACCATTGACAGCGCCTGCCACATGGCCGGCACCAGAAACAGGTTGGTGACACCTTCGTCTTCCACCACCTTCAGCGCCCCTGCTGGGTCGAACTGGGCCTGCACAACCACTTTTGCCCCCATGTACAAGACAGGAAGCGTCGCGGCCAGTGCTCCGATATGG
>JAJUHY010000336.1 GCA_029265735.1 Marinobacter segnicrescens
ATCTCCGTCAGGTTCGGGAGATGTACGATATTTTCAAGGCCCATTACGAACACACCGATACTGAAACTTTCGTATCGGACCTGAGCCGGAAAGACGGCGCCATACTGCTCTTTGAGTCCGGAACCGGGCGTATTGTCGGCTTCTCCTCTGTGGTAACCCTGCCTGTGGGAGAGCGAGGCCAGGGCCGTGGTGTCTTCAGTGGCGATACTATTGTAGTGCCCGAGTACTGGGGCACCCGGGCGCTTCACTTTGCCTTCATGCGTTACATTATTCGCCAGAAACTGCGTAAACCCCTGTCGCCCCTTTTCTGGCTGCTGATCAGCAAGGGTTATAAAACCTATCTGCTGATGGCCAACAATTTCGACCGCTACTACCCGCATCCGGACCAGCAGCATGAAGACCTGGAGCCCCTGGTGCAGTCCTACTGTGACGCCCTGTTCCCGGGCTATTACGACCCCAGCACCCGGGTTCTGGATTTCGGCGAAACCGCGCAACGGCTGCGTCGTGGCGTCGCCGCCGTGTCAGATGAACTGGTTCGTGAGGTGCCCAAGGTACGCTTCTTCCAGGAACGCAACCCTACCTGGAACCGGGGCACCGAACTGCCCTGCATCGCCCTGCTGTCCTGGACGACGATTACGAAAGCGATCACCAAGTGGTCGTTCCAATCATCCGCCCGCTCCCTCGGCCGGGTTGGTGGCCGCCTGAAAGCACTGGGGGCACGATGACGGCAACGCGAACAGCCCACAATATCCTGCAGCTGGCACTGGCTCCGGGTAACCGCCATTTTCAGGCCTGCCAGCGGGACCTGGAGCGTATCCAGCGAGAGCGGCTCGCCAGCATACTGCGGCAGGTAGGAGCAGTCCGGGATCAGCAGGCCCTCTGGCACGGCCGCTGGCGGTGGGAGGACTTTGCCCGGGCCGAGCCCGTCACCGACTACAGCCACTGGCGAACCAAAGTTACTGACCAGATGAAAACCGGCCGGCTTCGTCTTGGCCAGTCGCCGGTACAGCGTTACCAGCCCACCAGTGGTTCCAGCGCTGCCATGAAATGGATCCCTTATACCCGCCAGTTCCTTCAGGAGCTGGATGCCGCCATCAGCCCCTGGTTCCATGACCTTTACCGGCAGTTTCCCGGCACCAGCAACGGGCGCCAGTACTGGTCCCTGTCCTGGCTGCCATCTTCCATGCGTCACCAGAGCGATCACCAGCTGAACAACGACAGTCAATTGCTGAGCATCGGCAAACGTCTACTAATGGGTCGCACCCAGGCCGTTCCGGAGGCCGTCGCGCTGGCTCCTACCTCGGAAGATGCCATGTTCGCCACTGCGGCCTGGCTGGCAGCAACGGCTGACCTGGTCACGATCTCGGTCTGGAGCCCTACATTTGCGCTGGGGTTACTGGAGAACCTCGGCCGCTGGCGGGAAGATCTGGCCGAGGTTCTGAAAACCGGCTCCTGGGGTCCCCGTAAAGACGCTCTTGATCTGCTGGACGCCCCGACCAATACCCATGCTGCAGATTTGCTGTCCCGCTGGGACGGTGTCAGCGACCCGGCGTTTTTCCGGGAACTCTGGCCGCAACTGGCGCTGCTGAGTGCATGGGATACCGCTTCCGCCGCTCCCTGGGCCAATGAACTACGGCGGGCACTGCCCCACGCGGGCTTTCAGGGTAAGGGCCTGTGGGCTACCGAAGGTGTCGTCACCATCCCCTGGCGCGGCCATCATGTGCTGGCGGCCCGGTCCCATTTCTATGAGTTTGAAGATCCTGCAACCGGGCAGATCTATCCCGCCTGGGCCCTGCAACCGGGGCAACGAGTGTCACCGTTGCTGACTACCGGCTCGGGGCTGTTGCGATACCGTCTGGGAGACCTGGTTGAGGTTACCGGCCATATCGGCGCTTTGCCCTGTCTGAGCTTTGTGGGCCGGGCCAATACGGTGGATCTGGTCGGGGAGAAAACCGATGCGGTAGTGGTCCAGCATTGGCTGGACCAGACCTCGTGGCCGGCTCCAACCCAGCCTGTGACCGTTCTGGGAGCTGCCAAAAGCGGTGGTCGCCGGCCTGGCTATGTGCTGATAGTCAATCTTCCGGATGACGGCGACGGGGCGGCCTGGGAAAGCCAGGCGAAGCAGTGGGCCGAAGCCCTTGAAGCCACTCTCTGTAAACACTTTCACTATCGTCTGGCCCGGGACCTGGACCAGCTGGACCCGGTGCGCTGTGTCTGCCAGCCGAGAGCTTACCGACGCTACCTGGCCGCCTGTGAGGCCCGAGGCATGATAGCCGGCGACATCAAGGTTGAGTCGCTGAAACACTGGCCCGACGAGTTGCCACCGTTCGCCCGGTTAACCGTCCCAGATCGCAGGGAGACACTCCATGAAGCTTGAAGTTGCACGCGCCACCGAAGCTGACAACGGTCAGATTCTGTCGCTTCTGTCCAGCACACCTCAGCCCGGAGCCATCAGCCTGAGCTTTGAGCGATCACCGAACTATTTCCACGGTGCCGCCGTTACCACGGAATGTCCGGATGTTTACGTTCTGAGAGCGTCGGAGGCGGACTCCCACAGCACTATGGGACTTTTC
>JAJUHY010000033.1 GCA_029265735.1 Marinobacter segnicrescens
CGCTCCTGGACATCCTGCTGTGCCGGACGGGCACTCCGGGCATCACAGAATACGGCCCAGCTGATGACGCTTAATACGCCCAACGTAAGCGCGGGCCAGATCAGAATATAGGCACCATAGATCATTTCGTTGGTCATTTTGCTGCCTCCGGCATTAAGTTAGTTTCTTCTTCCGTGTCATATGAGCCGACACGCTGACCGATCAGGTCAAAGTCGAAGCGCTCTTTGCTACGCAGGGTCATCAACGTACAGACCACTGCACTGGTGCCATAGGCGGTGAGCGAAGCCACCAGCACCATATAATCTCTCAGGAATCCGGTGGCGAAGATCAACATGGCCACCAGAGTAATAGCGCCAGCGATCAGCCCGGCCATGCGGCCAAAGAAGCCGAACGCCATCAGACCGATCACGACGGCAGCCCCGACTGACGCCAGGATTTCAAAGAACAGGACAGTCAATCCGGTCATTTCCACCAGCTCAAACCGCGCGATACAGAACAGTGCCATGGCGACGACCACAGACCAGGTAAACGCGGCGTTGGTCACCCGGTCCCAGTAACAGCTGATAATCACCGGGAACACAATGGCTCCCCACAGCGCGCCGACGAACACCAGCATCACCAGAATATCCAGCGCAAAACTGGCAAAAATCAGCCCTGCGGCAGTGGCTATAATCATGGTGACGCGGCCAACAATCAGCATCAATCGTGGATTCGGGTTGTCCTTCGCAATGTTCTTGCCATAGATATCAGCCATCACAATGGTCGACAGGGCGGACAGATCCGAGTCTGCCGTGGATGACAGCGAACCAATCACCAGTACAAAGAACAGGGCTACGAACACCGGCGACAGATAGGTAGAAACCATCTGCGGAATCAGGTTGTTCATTTCGCCGTTGATGGGTTCCACACCAAGGGACAGAGCCATCAGGCCAATCATTCCGAGGCCAATAACCAGAGCACCATAACCAATGGTCGCGGTAATGAACGTCGGTTTGATGTGCTCTTCCTGCACTGCAAACAGACGCTGGGAAATGGTCTGGTTGCCAATGGCGTAGGCCAGAACCGCCACAAAGAAGGGCGCTCCCTGATGCAGAAACGCCTCGGTTGAGAACAGGTTGGCCTGCTCATCCGTCAGACGGCTGAGTCCGTCTACCATGGCACTCGGCCCACCGGCGGCAAAGAGCACAGCGGGAATGATCACAATGGCAATGGACATCATCGCCACGAGCTGGGCAAAGTCGGTATACACCGAGGCCCGGAACCCGGAGGTGATGGTGTAGGACAGCACTCCGATGCCGGCCACGATCACACCGGTCTGGAACGACAGGGGCGATAACACTGACACCAGCGCACCAGCCGCAGTGAAGTTCACCATCAGGCTGATGGTGCTGCCAAGAATGTTGGATCCGGCCAGAATCAGCTGGCTCGACGAACCATGGCGGGCGTGGATCAGTTCACCCAGGGTATGTCCGTTCGGTGCCAGCTTGCGGAAGCGACGGCCAAACGGATAGATGAACAGGATCATCAGCGCGCCCCAGAGCCCGTAATGGATCGGACCGGACACGCCGTAGGTATAGCCCGAGGTGGCTGCCGCATAGAACGAAGCTGCCCAGACCCAGGTGGCGGTCATACTGGAGGCGCCCATGCCGAAGCCCACCCGGTGGCCCGCCACCATAAAGCCCGACGTGTCCTCTTCGTCCTTGCGGATCAACAGGGTCAGCAGATAGGTACCGCCGTAAAAGGCGACCAGCAGTAGCAACACCGTCAGTGTTGAAAATTGTGTGAAGCCATTCTCGCTCACTTGAGAACCTCTTTTTCTGAAACACAGCTATCCCGCCCGGGCCGGTTTTTTCCAACAGGCGGCCGCCAGGAACAGGGTCTGGGAATTTCCCACGCAGGGGGTTGCCTTTCGGGCAGGCGCAGGATGGGCGTTAGCCCGGCTTCAGTGAGGCTAGGGGAAGCTCAGGTGAGGCAGAAGCTCACAGAGTTGTTTAGAGGTCATTAGGTTTTCACTCCTCAACATCGAATACTGAACTCGACGGCGCAGCGTGCGTCGTGCAGCGTTCAAAACTTCGGACGCGAAAATCTGACAATATCCCGGAATTCAAGGGCATAACCGGGGCCAGAATGAAGGAAGGGTGAACAATACGTGAAAACCCCGCCAGAGTCCAGTCCTTAGTGCACATAACATTAGTGCACGACTGTCAGCAGGCAAACTCTGAGCGGCTGAGCACGCAGTGGTCAGGCCCCGGCGATCATCCGGAGGCCTGACCGATGGCTCATATAATGCGGGAGAAACGCTGACTGGCACCCTCTTTCCGATACAGGTCGAAAATCTGGCAGATCGCTCGGATCAGCAGCCTGCCCGCTGGCTGAACCTGCAGTACCTGACCATCATCACCGATCAGTTCGTCCCGGATCATGGGCTGCAGCCGTCGGAGCTCGTCAGCAAAATAACGATCCAGATCTTCTTCCCACACTGACCGGAACTGTTCCCGGTCCAGCCGGAACTGACAGATCAGCTGACCGATCACCCAGCGCCGGATGCGGTCATCCCGGGTCAGCTGGACGCCACGAATAATTGCCAGCTGGCCAGCGTCGATGCTCTGCTCCCAGGCCGGCAGATCATGGTTATTCTGGAAATAGGCATCGTCGGTCTGGCCGATGGCGGAGACGCCGATGGAAACGAGATCACAATCCCCATGGGTGGTATAGCCCTGGAAATTGCGATGCAAACGCCCTTCCCGCTGGGCTACCGCCAGTGAGTCATCCGGCTTGGCGAAGTGATCCATGCCGATGTACTCATAGCCGGCCTCAAGCAGGCGGTTGATGGTGTTGTGCAGAATGGTCAGCTTCTGCTGCGGCGATGGCAGGGTGTCCGCCTGAATCCGGGTCTGGGGGTAAAACCGGTCCGGCAGGTGGGCATAGCTGAACACCGACAGACGGTCCGGCGACATCTCGATCACTGCCTCCAGAGTTTCCGCAAAGCTTTCCGGGGTCTGATACGGCAGGCCATAGATCAGGTCCAGGTTGATGGAGCGGAAGCCCAGACGCCGGGCCTCATGGAGCACCGCCTCGGTCATTTCCCGGGGCTGAATACGGTTGACGGCTTTCTGCACCTCCGGGTTGACGTCCTGCACGCCCAGACTGATGCGGTTAAAGCCCAGCTCCCACAGGGTCGGCAGGGTGTCCTGGTCCACTTCCCGGGGGTCGATTTCGACGCTGTAGTCCCGCTCATCACCAGACTGGAGATTGAACAGCTCTCCGTAGCCTGCCATCAGATGCTGCATCACATCCCTGGGCAGAAAGGTGGGCGTGCCCCCACCCCAGTGAAGCTGCTGGACCGGACGATCGGCACCGAACAGCTTCGCCTGCAAGGCGGCTTCCTTCAGCACACGCTCTACGTAAGGCATGGCCTTGTCGCGCTTTTTGGTGATGACCTTGTTGCAGGCGCAGTAATAACAAAGGTGGGCGCAGAACGGCAGGTGCGTGTACAGGGACACCGGCCCCCCAGCTGCTTTGCTCCGCCCCGCAGCCTTGACCATTTCGTCCACCCGGAAGTCCGGAGTGAACTCAACCGCTGTCGGATAGGACGTGTACCGTGGACCACTCAGGTCATAGCGGCGGATCAGGCTCTCATCCCACAGAAACTGAGGAAGAACGGATTCGGTGTTGGCCGGGAATACTGGCATGGCAATACTCTATCTGACAGGTGCATGACGTGTTCAAGGGAACTGGGGCCAGTCTAGAACATACTGCACAAAGCCATGTTGACTGACGTCAGGTCCAGTATAGAGCATGAGGCCTCGCCGCACCCTGAGGCGGATGGCGTAACTGCACTACCTCTCTCTGGGTAGGCGACGGCGCTTACCGGGGCTTGTCAGCCCGTTCCATGCGGATCACACGGCCATTACGCAGTACCACGACCCGGCGGAACTGCTGGCCGCTGAACTCGTACAGCCACTCCTGAACCGGCACTACCGGCTGGGTTGCGATTCGACCATCACCGTAGCGTCCGTAGGGCGCCTGCCACTGCACCCGGCTGGACAGGGGTTCGCCGCAACGCGCGACCACCTCATATTCGCTGGTGCCCACGTCAATGGCCGCCGGTGTGCAGGGGCCGGGGCTGTCGCCGGTAAAGCCATAGCCCAGGGTATCTTCCCGGTGCAACTTGCCATTGCGGAATTCCAGCCGCCGGATGAACTTCCGTGGGCCGCGGTTGTAGTACCAGTGCTCGATATCTTCCACCACGCCGATCCCGGCGATAGCCGCGGACGAATAGGTGGCCACGTAATCCGGCTTGCCGCAGCGCTCTTCCACCTCGACCGGCCAGGAGCCCATATCAACCAGTGACGAACCGCAGCGAAACCTGGCGCTGGCCGGACCACAAAACACCGCGATTCCGGCCAGGAGCAAGAGGCCTTGGAAATAAGCGCGACTAACCATCCGACTTGCCTTCCCTGATGACGACCACCTCATCACGGCGGCCCTTCCTCACAGGCCAGCACCAGCGCCCAGAATTCGGAAAAGTCGTTAACCACCACATCAGGCTTGTGAGGATGTTTGTGGGTGCCCGGGAAGATCTGGTTGAGCCAGGGCAGATCCCATTGGGCGCCGTTGAAGAAGACCGATGTCATCCCTGCCCGCTTGGCTGAAATCACGTCCGTGGTACTGTCACCCACATACCAGACACTGGGGTCTGGCGGATAATCCAGCTTCTGAATCGCCAGCAGCAACTGGTCCGGGTGAGGTTTTCGAAGCGGGGTGTCATCCCCGCACACATTCACATCAAACAGGTCTGTCCAGCCAGTGCCTTCTACTGCCGCCAGCTCATGCTCGAAAAACTCCCGATCACGGTTGGTGATCACACCAACCTGTATTTCCAGCCGCCGCAATCCTTCCAGCACATCACGGACCCGGGGCTCGAAGGCGGCCACGGTGCCGTAGTGTTTGCGATAGTGGAAGTTGAACGCCTTGTGGGCGATCTGTTTTGCTTCCTGATCGTCACCAAACAGCACCTCAAAGATATCCGTGCGTGAGATCTTCCGGTCTGCACGGACTTTCGGGTGCAGTTTCGCAAACTCCTGCACATAGGCCACCAGGCGGGCATCCTCCGGCGTCTTGCTGTCCTCCGGCGCCACCATCCGATCCATCAGGCCCAGCTCCCGGAACTCCGGCAGCATATCGTCCACCGCGTGATACATGGCATCCAGGGTATCCACCAGAGTGGCGTGCCAGTCGAACAGAATGACCGCAGGACGGATCAGCCTGACTACGGCGGGATGCCAGTCCGGTTCAATACGGGGCTCGGGGCGCTCTGGTGGTGGGAACGGCTGAGGCCGGGCCTCGGGGGGAGTGACAAGGAATCTGTCCGGATGGTCACGCTCCAGCAGGGCCAGAAGGTCCATCAGTTCCTCAAAGCTTTCCACGACTGCAGCAGGGGCGTCCCGGTGGCTGAACCAGCTATCAATCCGCTGCCGTTCCCAGCCCGCGCCGTTGTAGAACACGCCGGCGATGCCCGCGTTGACCGCGGTTAGCATGTCCACATAGCTGTCGCCCAGATACCAGGCCTCGGCATCTGCCGACAGGTCCATCTTCTCCAGTGCCTTAAGCAGCACCTGCGGATCTGGCTTGTATTCCGTCACATCGTCTGCGCAGACGATGGCATCGAACAGCTTGGCCCAGCGGCCCTCATCCACGGTTTCCAGCTCCCGGTCGAGGAACTCCCGGTTTCGGTTGGTGGACACCGCCAGCCGGATACCCATGGCTTTCAGGGCGGTCAGATACTCATAGGCGCCAGGCTGGAAGGGTTTGACCTGGCCAAAGTACTTGCGGTAGCAGTTGTTGTAGGCCTGATGAGCAATCAGCCGGGCTTCACGGTCGTCACCAAAAATGGCGTTGAAGATATCCGTACGGGACACCCGCCGCTCAGCCAGAATGCGCGGGTGCAGGCGCCTGAATATACGGATATAGCGTACCAGCCGGGCGTCGTCCGGCGTACGACACTGGCCCTCCGGCAACAGGCGCTCCACCAGCCCCAGATCTTCCAGCTGCGGCAGCATGTCTTCCATGGCACTGAACATTGCATCGTGGGTATCCACCAGAGTGCCATGCCAGTCAAAGACAATCACCGACGGTGGCCGCAAACCCTCACTCACTGTCGCCATGCCAAAACTCCTTATCGGGCTACGGATTCAAGCCACTGCCACTATTTCAGGTCGTACAAGGTCGCTGCAGGGCCGTATCTCCTGTCAGTAAACCCCAAACTGTCGCAATGCTCAAAGCCAGATTGAGGTCTGCTCTCAGCCGCTTTCTCTGCCGAAGGTATGTTGCTATGCTCAAACAGTGAAGGCAGTTCTATAACACTTAATAAAAACCGGCCACACACGCGGGCATCATTCATGAACTGGAAACTGCTCCTGCCCTACGACTTTTCGCCGATTACCATTCTGGCCTATCTGCTGGCAGCCAGCGGGTATCTGGTGGCGTTGCGGCTGATGCCAGCGGAAGAGCGTCCAGGGCCCGTTCGAATCTTCGCGTACTTCCTGGGTCTGATCCTGTGTTACGCCGTCATGCAGACCTGGTTCGACTACTACTCCCAGTACATGTTTTTTGTCCACCGCGGTCAGCATCTGATACTGCATCATCTGGGCCCCATGCTGATGATGCTGTCCAACCCACTGCCCATATTCCGCTTCTGGCACCGTCAGCTGGCACCGGTGCTCGGCCTGTGGACACTGCCAATCCGCTGGGCCTACCGCATCGTCCAGCAGCCGCTGATTGCCGCCTTCCTGTTCGCCGGGCTGGTGTACTTCTGGTTATGGCCAACGGTTCATTTCGACGCCATGCTCAGCCGTGATCTTTACTGGATCATGAACTGGAGTATGTTCCTCGATGGCCTGCTGTTCTGGTGGCTGATCTTTGACCCCCGCTCACCCCACGACACCCCATCCCTCGGCTATGGCCGGCGAATCTTGTTGCTGGTTCTGGTCGCGGTACCCCAGATGGTGCTGGGAGCCTGGATCGTGTTCAGTCGGGGCATGGTATACGATGTCTACGACGTCTGCGGCCGGGCCTGGCCCATGTCTCCTGCGGACGACCAGCTGATCGGTGGCATTCTCACCTGGATACCGCCGGCCATGATGAGCGTGGTTGGCATTCTGATTCTGATTGGCCGGGCCATGCGGGATGACCGCCCGCGCCCCATGCCGAAAGTTGCGGTGGAGGGAGCAGCATCATGATGTTCAGGAGCGGATTGCGACGCAGTCTGATGGTAATCGGCCTGGTGCTGGTACTGGCCGGTTGCCTCGGGAATGACAAGCCCACCTGGAACACCAAAGACATCAGTGGCATGCTGCCCGATCTTGAGTTCACCCTGACCCGCACCGACGGCCAGACGGTTTCTGCCGATGACTACCAGGGGCAGGTACGCCTGGTCTTCTTTGGTTTTACCAATTGCCCGGATGTCTGCCCCGCCACCATGGCCCGGCTGACCCGCGCCATCAGGGCCATGCCAGAAGATCTCCAGGGACAGGTTACTCCCCTGTTCGTCAGTGTGGACCCGCAGCGGGATGACCTGGACCACCTGGAGCAGTACGTCAGCTTCTTCTACGACCGCACCGTTGGCCTGACCGGCGATGAAAGCAGCCTCCGGCGCATGGTCAAGCGTTATCGCACCACCTTCGGGTACGATGAACCGGACGAACGGGGCAGTTACAACGTATCCCACAGCTCGGCGGTGTATGTCTTCGATCAGCAAGGTCAGGCCCGGCTACTGCTGCGCCCGGAAGATTCCGCCGATCAGATTACGGCAGACCTGACCCAGCTGGTGAGACAGAACCGCCCGCAAGGAACCTGACCACGATTACAGCAGACCCTGTCTAACCCGTAATATCCTCCCAGGCGCCGGTGGTTCACAATGTCCCCTCGGGGATTGCCCCATGTCCAGAATCAGGGAAGTCAGCAGTGTAAGGGAGATGTACCCGTTATGAGCCGTTCCATCCGCTCCAGCCTGTTTTTGATGGTGGCGCCGTTCGCGGTGACTTTTACTCTTGCAGCCTGGGTGGTTGACAGCAAGATAGGGCCCTGGCTAGGTCGCCCCCTGATACAGAATTGTACCGAACGCGGTTTTTCCAGCTGGATCTGCGGCTTGCAGGATGGCCTGTTTGCCTGGCTGGCGCTTGGCCTGGGCATCCTGGTGCTGCTGTCGGTAACCGCCTGGCTGTCCCTTAGCCTGTTTCGTAGCCATCTGAATGCCCTTCAGCAGGATGTGATGGATTTTCAGAAGGGCCATCGCAGCCAGCTGCCCGATGCCCCCCGGGAGATGAATCCGCTGGTTCAGCTGCTGAACCGGATTCTACAGTCGGCTTTGGCAGACCCCGCTGGCGCCACCACCAGCCGCAGTGAGCCGGCGCCGACACCGCTAAGGGAAGATCCACCGAAACCGGCCACAGAGCCGTATATCCCTGCCGAGCCCGTGGCCCGTCCTGAACCACCACCAGCCCCCTCCTCACCAGGCGTTGCGGCTGCTTCGCCGATGACTGAAGACGCTCCGATCCGCCCGGAAGCCCCGGTTCCGCCAGCACCGAGAACACCCCGGCAGGCACGCCCGGAGCCCCTAATGCCCGAGCCTGCGCCTGCTCCGGCACCGCCTCCCCCCGCCCGTCAGCCAGACGAACAGGAACTGGAGATCTCACTGCAGGAGCTGGACGCAGACCTCGAACAGGCACTGGCTGATGCCGAGGCCTCCCTGCCGGAGACTCAGACACAACCAGCGCCACAGCCACAAGAGAGTGTGCCGGGCGCAACGGGGAATGTATCGCCCCCAGAACCCGCCCCACGACCCGGACCGAAAAAGAATGAGTCCTTCCCCGCCCGCAAGTGCCGGAAGCTGATTGCCATCCTGGGGCACCGCTACCCTGATGTGAACTTCGAACTCATCACAGATGTGACTGAAGACGTACCCTGGTCCATCCGTGAGGCGGAGCTGACCGAGGTCTTCGGCGAGCTGCTGGATAATGCCGGCAAGTGGGCCGCTGCCCAGGTCAATGTCTTCCTCGCCATCAAAGGCAACATGCTGGTATTCGGCGTGGCCGACGACGGCCCGGGAGTTAACCCGGAGCTTATGCCCCATCTCGGCGAAGAGGACTTCCGTCCCGAGGATGATCAGGCTCCCGGCCGCGGCCTGCCAGCGGTAAGGCGCGTGATCGACAGCCACGGCGGCTCACTGGCCTTCGACCGCAGCCGCCTGGGGGGACTGGAGGCCATCGCAGCTTTACCGGGTTCGCCAGTGCCACGCCATGCGGGTGTGCCAGGGATGCGGTAACCACCAGCCAGCCTCAGCAGACAGAGCCAATCAGCCTTTAGAGGGATCTCCGGGAGAAAGGATGCTGGCAATAACCCCAATTGCCAGCATGGACAGCACGGTCGCCAGGCTGGTATTCGGGTCCACCGTCAAACCATGGTGGAACAGGTGGTCGGTCGCATTCAGGCCGAGTTTGACGCCGATGAACAGCAGCAGCGCGATAACCGCCTTGTCCAGATGGACGAGATAGCGTTTGAGGGCCTCAAGCACAAAGTACATTGTCCGCAAACCAAGAATGGCAAACAGCATGGCGGAATAGACAATGAGCGGCTCACGGCTAACCGCAATGATGGCGGGCACGGAGTCAAACGCAAACAGGGCATCTGAGACTCTACCACGCAAACGCACAGGAACAGCGGTGTCGCGAATAACCTCCCTTTCGCCGGCAGCTGGGTACCGACGTATTCCGGCTTCTGGATCTCCACTTCCAGCTTGTCGCGACGCACAAAAAAGTGATGCCCATAAAGATGGGGCCATACCGGGAACAGCTTCTTGGCAAAACGGTAGGCGACGTGCTTGGAGTAGTCCACTTCCTCCAGCTCATCACGGGTCGTACTGCGGAACATCATTACCGCTGTCCAGATGACGATCGCCGCAAACACCAGCTCAACCCACGGCCCCAGTGCCAGCAGCCCGGTACCGACCGCCACGAAAATCAGCCGGAAGACGATCGCTCCGATAATGCCCCAGAACAGCACTCGGTGACGGTAGGCTTCGGGAACATTAAACCAGGCAAAAATTGCCATAAAAACAAACAGGTTGTCGACGCTGAGAACTTTTCCCAGGGCGTAACCGGTAATAAACAGACTGGCGATTTCGGGGTCCATGGGAAAAATACAGATAGCCCGCAAAGACCATGGAGATCAGAACCCAGAATACCGACCAAAGGGAAGCGCTCAACAGGCTGATCGGCTTGTCTTTCCGGTGGGCCGCAAGATCAAGGGCCAGAGCCATTATCGCCAGCCCTATAAAGACTGCAATGGTAGTGGGCGGGAATCCCAGTGACGTACTGGCTGCCTGAGCCGGTTCTGCCGTGTCTATCATCACACGTTCCTATCGGCCTGTTACCGGTAACCGTGCTGTAACCGGCGTTCCTCATTGGCAAACACGGTCACACCGGCACGGTCGAGATACTCCAACACACTCACCGTAAGCCGTCGGCCGACCCCCGCCCGATCCCGGTAAGTGCGGGCGTCAAATGTCCCGGTGGGGGACTGTTCCGCCAGCTCCACCGCCAGGTCTGCCAGCCGGGTTACGGTCTCGGGCCGGTAGAACCGGTTTGGCGCGACCGCCACCAAAAAGCCCAGATGATGCATACGCTGCAGGAACTCCAGCATTTCGTCCCGCTCAAGGCCGAGAGCTTCAGCCAGCTCGCCAGCGATTGGCGGTTTCAGCCCGGTCCCTTCCATCTCCGCCAGCACCCGGTCCAGCTGTTGCTGATCGGAGAGCCCCAACACTGGCCGGTGCTCCGGCAGCTGGTAGCGAAACCCATGCCGAACCAGCACTCCCTCATTCAGCATCTCCCGGAGCAGATGATGTCCGAGCCCGGGGTCCAACTGGATAC
>JAJUHY010000264.1 GCA_029265735.1 Marinobacter segnicrescens
ACTGGCCGCTGACCTGAAAGTGGACGGCGGGGCGACCATTGCCGCCGGGGGTGACAAACTGCCATTGGTTGGCGGTGATTTCCCGCAGTTCTCCCTGCAACACCGCCACCGGGCCTTCATCATTGAACAGCGGTGAATCGGGACGGGCCAGGGCTTCCCGCAGAGGTTCGATCCTTTCGATGCGCCCCTGTTCCATAAACGCAACGTGATCCGCCAGTTGTTCAACCTCCCGTGCGGCATGGGTGACCAGCAGCATGGGTACGCCGGTGTTGGCGGTAAGGCCGGCAAGAAACGGCATAATCTCGCTCTTGGCGCTACGATCCAGGGCTGACAGGGGCTCATCCAACAGCAGCAGTTGCGGGCTCGTCAGCAGCGCGCGGCCCAGGGCGAGGCGCTGCCGTTGACCGCCGGAGAGGGTATGGACCGGCTGCTCCATCAGGTCATCAAGCGCCAGCAAGTGGCGGATAGCCTCCGGTTGCAGCCGCCGCTGGCTCGCTGGCGTGCGTCGGTAGCCGTACAACAGGTTGGCCTCCACCGACAGATGGGGCAGCAGGGAGGATTCCTGAAACACCAGTCCCAGCCGTCGCCGATTGACCGGCAGCCGATGGCGCCCGGACTGCCAGGTTTCGCCATTAAAGGAGACGTTCGCACCCCGAAGGGGTTCCAGCCCCGCAATCACCCGTAACAGTGTGGTTTTGCCGCAGCCTGACGGGCCAAACAGTGCGGTGATGCCACTGGTTGGCAGGCTGGTATTCACGTTCAGGGTGAACTGCCCCCGTTGCAACCGGGCCTGTACCTGAAGCGTCATGGCCGCACCCCGATCATGCGGCGGTTAAAACTGTACAGAGCCACCAGCACGACGAAGGCGAATATCAGCATCCCCAGGGAGAGCCGATGGGCAGCGGCGTAATCCATGGCTTCGGCGTAGTCGTAGATCAGTACCGACAGCACCTGGGTTTCACCGGGAATACTGCCGCCCAGCATCAGGATGACCCCGAATTCCCCGAGGGTGTGGGCGAAGGTGAGGGTGGCCGCCACAATAAAACCGCCCCGGCATAGAGGCAGTATTACCGTGAACAGCCGGTCCAGAGGACCCGCGCCCAGGGAGGCCGCCACTTCTACCGGGCGTGGCCCAAGCTGGCGGAAGGCTTCCACCAGAGGCTGCACCGCGAATGGCAGTGAATAGATAACAGAACCCACCAGGATGCCTTCAAAGGTGAACGCCAGGTGGGGCAGCCCAATGGCTTCGAGAGTCTGACCCACGGGGCCTCTAGGGCCGAGGGTAAGCAGCAGATAAAAGCCCAGCACCGTGGGGGGAAGTACCAGCGGCAGGGCAACAATGGCCTGGACGATGGTTCGTGCCGGCGACTGGCGGTGGGCCAGCCACCAGGCCAGGGGCGTTGCCAGCACCAGCAAAATGATCGTGGTAAGCGCGCAAAGCCGTAAGGTAACCGCAATGGCCTGCCAGTCCTGGGGTGCGAGTTCCGGCATGGGGTCAGGGTTCCGCCGGCGGCTCAAAGCCGTACTGCATCAGAATACTCCGTGCTTCGTCGGAAAGCATAAAGTCGTAAAAGACGCGGGCATCCGGCTCATCCTGGCCCCCTGCGGTAATTACCATCGCCATATCCAGCGGGCGGTGAAGCTCCCGGTCGATCAGCGTAAACGGCCGGTCTGCAAGCTCAGGAGCAAAAGTCAGGGACCAGGCAATCAGGCCCGCGTCCGCTGCGCCGGATTCCACCATGGCGGTGGTCTGACCGATATTTTCTCCATACACCAGTCGCGGCTCTACCTGCTGCCATAGCCCCAGTGCCTTTAGCGCCTCAGCCGCCCGCTGACCATAGGGGGCATGACGGGGCTGCGCAATGGCGATCCGCCGGATCTGATCACTGGCCAGGGCCTCAGGTTGCAAGGGCCCCAGGGCCGGGTCCTTGTGCCACAGTACCAGCCGTCCGCTGGCGTAGTTTACCGGTGGATGGACCGCCGCACCTTCATCCACCAGCCGCTGGGGATAGACGTCATCAGCGGATAGAAATACATCGTAGGGCGCGCCGTTAAGGATCTGGGTAGCCAGTTTGCCGGAAGCGCCGAAGATGACCCGCACCGACGCCTTCGGATGGTGGGCTGTAAAAGCTCGTTCCAGTTCCGGCATTACCAGACGCAGGCTCGACGCCGCGGCCACCGTCAGTGCATGTGCTGGAGAAGCAAGCAAAAATAGGCAACAGAGCAGGGTGATCCGCATAATTGATATATCTCATGTTCAACGCAGTCAGGACGACTTACTTTGGGATCCATATTAATGCCGAAGTCATTCAGCGGCATCCCAAAGCGTCAAGTTTAGGGCGTAACTATTGATTACTGAGTTCGTTATAAGCTGAGCATATTGGACCGTATCCATACGTAAACTAAGGTTATTGCAAACCAACAACGGGAGCCACCGATGACCCCATCGCAATCCGAGAACACCGATGTTCCCGAGCGGAAGCGCTCAGAGCTTCGGCTTTTTATTTTTCTGGTGGTGTTCCTGTTCCCTATCCTGGCAGTTGCTGTGGTAGGGGGCTACGGCTTTATAGTCTGGATGACGCAGATCATTCTTGGACCTCCCGGTCCGCCGGCCTGACCGACAGGAGCACCCTGAGGGCGATAGTAGCGTCCCGGCGCGCATTACTCCTCGGTCGCAACCGCCTCCTTGCCATTCAGCGCCGTCCGCCCTGGAGCGGCGAGGACTTTACCGATGCCTGTACCCGCTGCGGCGATTGTATCGCTGCCTGCCCGGAGCAGGTACTTGTCACTGGTGACGGCGGCTATCCGCAGGTCATATTCCGTGGCGAAGGCTGTACTTTCTGTGGTGATTGCGCAGCGGCCTGTCCCGAACCCGTGTTCGATCTCGGCAGAAAACCCTTTTCCTGGGTCGCCTCCGTGGAAGCGCATTGTCTGGCAGTGAGTGGCGTGCACTGTCTGGTCTGCCAGGACGCCTGTGAGCCCCGGGCCATCCGTTTTCAGCCGCTATTGGGCCGTCCCCCCGTACCGGAAATTTCTGAAGATCAGTGTACAGGCTGTTTCGCCTGTGCTGCCGTGTGTCCGCAGGATGCCATCACCCTGCGCCAGCCAATCCCGGAACCGGAGGTCGGGCATGTCTGAGCAATCAACCCCGGAAGTGCACATTGCCAGCTTTATCGTGCACTTCCACCCCGCAGACGCCGGGGCCGTTACCCGTGCACTGCAGAGCATGGACGGTATTGAGCCGTTAACTGCAGAGTCCGAAGCGCCGGGTAAGCAGGTAGTAATCTGCGAGGCGCCGGATCAGGGGTACATCCTCGATCACATGGACAGCATTGAGCAGCTGCCGGGAGTCGTCAGCTGCACGCTGGTCTATCACGAAGTGATGAGCGCCCTTGAGGCGGACCAGCAGATGATCACCGAAGTCAAAAGCGTCTGATACAAAAAATTGCCCCCCGGGGTGACAGAACAACAGGAAGAGCATGATGAGACTGACCCGACGAGAATTCGCCAAGGCCAATGCGGCCGTGGCTGCTGCGGCCGCTGCCGGAATTGCTGCGCCGTCGCTGGCCGCCAAACTGGAGACCAACCAGGAGCTCACCCAGCTCAAGTGGAGCAAGGCCCCCTGTCGCTTCTGCGGTACAGGTTGCAGCGTTATGGTGGC
>JAJUHY010000076.1 GCA_029265735.1 Marinobacter segnicrescens
AGGCTGCCCGTATCCGCGCCTTCCATTGCGCCAGCTCATTGGCCAGTTCGCCGTTGTTTGCCGCCAGGCGGTGGCCCTGGGCGCTGGCCGGCTGGTAATAGTTCCGTACGTAATCCATCACCATGCGCTGGGAATTGAACCGGGGCGTAATGGTTTTCATGGACGCCTTGGAACGGGCCACCCAGTCTTTCGAGTAACCCTGGGCTTCCCGTATGTAGTACAGCGGGATAATTTCCATTTCCAGCAAGTCGAGCAGGTCCCGGGCTTCTTCACGGTTGCGGAATTCCTGGTCCAGGCGAATATCCCGGGGGGCAATGGCCCAGCCGTTGTTACCGTCGTAACCTTCGCCCCACCAGCCATCCAGCACACTCAGGTTAAGGGCGCCGTTCATGGCGGCTTTCTCGCCGGAGGTACCGCTGGCTTCTTTCGGATATTCCGGCGTATTCAGCCAGACGTCCACGCCGCTTAACAGCCGCCGTGCCATGGCCTGGTCATAGTCTTCCAGCAGAATGATGTGGCCCATCAGGGACGGCTGCATGGACAGGTCGTGGATGACCTTGATCAGTTGCTGCCCCGGGTTGTCCTTGGGATGGGCCTTGCCGGCGAAGACCAGGACCACGGGGTTGTCGGGGTCTGTCAGCAGCCGTTCCAGACGCGGCAGGTCGGAAAATATCAGGGTTGCCCGCTTGTAGGTGGCAAAGCGCCGGGCAAAGCCGATCACCATGGCGTCTTTTTCGGGGGATACCAGCTTTCGGGTCATGCGCTCGGTGACCGAATGGCCGGTACCGTTGCGCTGATGCTGGCGCCTTAACCGGCGCACGATGAATTCCGCCATCTGCTGTTTCAGGGCTTTATGCACGCTCCAGTAGTGATAATCCGGAACTCTGTCGACAAAATTCCAGAAATCCGGGTTTCTCAGCTCGCTTTTCCAGGTGGGCGCCTGCATATCAAACAGGCTGGCCCATTCCGGCGCCAGGAAGGTAGAAACATGCACGCCGTTGGTAATGTAACCGATGGGGTTTTCTTCCGGAGGAATTTGCGGCCAGATACTGCCTTCCATTTCCGAGGCGACCCCGCCGTGGATACGGCTGACACCATTGTGAAACCGCGAGCCCCGCAAGCCCAGGCTGGTCATGTTGAAGGTGCCATCGCCGTTCTTGCTGCCCAGCTCGAAAACCCGGTCAAATTCCAGCCCTGCGGTTTCCGTATACGGGCTTAGGGCATGGGCAACCAGGTCCCGGGGGAAAATGTCATGGCCGGCGGGTACCGGCGTATGGGTGGTAAACAGGGTGCAGGCGGCAACGGATTCCAGGGCGGCCTCGAAGCTGAGGCCGTTTTCCATGGCCATCCGGCAGCGCTCCAGGATCTGGAAGGCGGCGTGGCCTTCGTTGATGTGCCAGGCGGTGGGCTTGATACCCAGTGCTGCCAGCGCGCGGGTGCCCCCGATGCCCAGCAGGATTTCCTGGCTGATGCGGGTGTCTGAATCGCCGCCGTAGAGTTGCAGGGTCAGTTCCCGGTCCTGCTCGTTGTTCTCTGGTGTATTGGCATCGAGCAGGTACAGGCGGATATGGCCAACCCGCGCCTGCCAGACCCGGGCCCAGAGCTCCCGCCCCGGGAAGGGCACGGAAATCTTGAGCTGCTCGCCATCCTGTTCTACCGGGCTGATGGGCAGCTCGTCGCTGTCGTGGCACTGATACCGGGCTACTTGCTGACCCTGGGCATCAATGGTCTGCATGAAATAGCCCTGCTGGTACAGTAGCCCGACGGCTACAAAGGGCAAGCCGAGATCGCTGGCCGCCTTGCAGTGGTCACCGGCCAGGATGCCCAGGCCACCGGAATAGATCGGAAAGCTTTCGTGAAACCCGAACTCGGCGCAAAAATAGGCCACCAGGCTGGTTTCGGGGTTGAGCAGCTCCACTACTTCTGCACCCGGCCCGGCCTCTACGTAGGCATCGTAACTGGACAGCACCCGACGGTATTCGGCGAGAAAGGCCCGGTCGGCAGCGGCTTCTTCGAGCCGGTGCTGGGATACCCGCCGCAGAAACAGCTTTGGGTTGTGCTCCACTTTCTGCCACAGGCGCAGATCAATACGGGCAAACAGCCCCCTTACGCCGTGGTTCCAGCTGTAAAACAGGTCGTTTGCCAGTTCCCCCAGCCGATGCAGGGCTTCGGGCAGTTGGGGGCGGGCTTCAAGCCGGAATTCCGTAGCCTTGTGCATGTTCAGAACCTCCCTGTGGTTACTGGTTATGCCTGAGCTTGTTGTAGAGGGCGGCGTATTCGCCGGCCCGGTGCTTCCACGAGTAATCTGCGGTCATGCCATTTTGCTGCAGCTGTTGCCAGGTTTTCCGGTGCTTGCGGGCCTCGAGCGCCCGGTTCACGGCGCGCTTCAGCCCGTGGGCGTTGGGCTCCCGGAAAACAAATCCGTTGGCGTCCCGTACCGGCACCTCGCCGGGGTCCAGTACGGTATCGTTCAGCCCGCCCGTGCCGTGCACCACCGGTATGGTGCCGTAGCGCAGGCTGTACATCTGGTTCAGGCCACAGGGCTCAAACCGGGATGGCATCAGGAAGATGTCCGCGCCGGCGGTTATTTCGTGGGCCAGGGCCTCGTTATAACCCAGCGTAAGTGACAACTGTTCGGGCCAGTCCCGGGCCAGGTGTTGCAGCGCCTGTTGGTATCGGGCCTCTCCGGAACCGAGAATGGCAAACTGACAACCCTTTTCCAGTAAAGCCGGCAGTGCTTCCAGCAGCCAGTCCAGCCCCTTCTGTTCTACCAGACGCCCGACAAATCCCAGCACCGGAGCGCCGTTGACTTCCAGCCCCAGTTTGCGCTGCAGGGCTGCCCGGCACTGGGCTTTTCCGGAGGTATCGTCCGGGCTGTAGTGGAAATCCAGGTGCTGGTCCGACTTCGGGTTCCAGTAACGGTTATCGATGCCGTTCAATATGCCGGTCAAGGCATGGGACCGGTGTTCCAGCAAACCGTCGAGCCCATAGCCAAACTCCGGCGTGCGGATTTCCCGGGCGTAGCTCGGGCTCACAGTGGTGATGGCATCGCTGAACACCAGGCCGCCCTTGAGAAAGGAAAACTGGCCGTGAAATTCCAACTGGTCAAAGCGCCAGAGATGATCCGGCAACCCCAGCGCCCTGAACGTTTCATGGGAGAAAAGGCCCTGATACGCCAGGTTATGGATGGTAAAGACAGTGGCGGGCGCGTGCTTGTCGTTGTGCAGAAACACGGGGATCAGGCCGGTTTGCCAGTCGTTGCAATGCACGATATCCGGCTTCCAGGATAACCCCAGTTGCCCCAGCGCCATCATGGCCCCGATACGGGCAAACAGTTGAAAACGATGGGCGTTGTCCCACCAGTCTTCACCGTTTTCGTTCTGGTACGGGCTGTCACCTTGCCGGTCGAACAGGGCCGGACAATCCACCAGCCAGAGCAGTACCTGGGTCTCCGGCACCAGAGTTTGCCAGAGTGAAACATCGTATTGCCCGAAACGGAAGCGGGCCTTGCGCTGAGAACCGGCCTCCCGGGCCGCCTTGAGTGCAGCGGGATAACCCGGTAGCAGGATCTGGCAATCGTAGCCGAGCCGGCACAGGGCTTCCGGCAGGCTGCCGGACACATCGGCCAGGCCGCCGGTCTTTACCAGGGGAAAGACTTCGCTGGTGGCAAACAGAATTCGGGTCATGCATCGGCCTTCAGAATAATCAGCCCCAAGGGTGGCAGGGTAACCTCCACCGACGCCGGCCTGGCCATCCAGGGGGTGTCGGTTGCAGTCAGGGTAAACGGATTGCCCAGATTACTGCCACCGTAGTAGGTGGAGTCGGAATTGAAGATCTCCTGCCAGTTGCCGGCCAGGGGAACACCAATCCGGTAGTGATGCCGGGGCACGGGGGTAAAGTTGACCACGATAACCAGGGCCTCGCCACCGTGCTGGTCCGGTTTGCGCAGGTAGCTGACCACCGACTGGGTGGAGTCGTGGCAATCAATCCATTCAAAACCGGCTGCATTGTAGTCCAGCCGGTGCAGGGCAGGTTGTTCCCGGTACAGGCGGTTAAGGTCCTGCACCAGTTTGTGGATGCCCTGATGCCCTTCGTGTTGCAGCAGGTGCCAGTCCAGCTCCCGTTTTTCACTCCATTCCTGCCGTTGGCCGAACTCGCCGCCCATAAACAGCAACTTGGCACCCGGGTAGGTGAACATGTAGCTGAACAGCAGCCGCAGCGATGCCCGTTGTTGCCAGTCGTCTCCGGGCATTTTCTGGATCAGGCTGGATTTGCCGTGTACCACTTCATCGTGGGACAGCGGCAACAGGAAGTTCTCGGAAAAGGCATACAGCAGCCCGAAGGTGAGCTTGTCGTGGTGGAATTGCCGGTAAACAGGGTCCTGCTGGAAGTAGTGCAGGGTGTCGTGCATCCAGCCCATGTTCCACTTCAGGTTGAAGCCAAGCCCGCCGACTTCCGGTGGCCGGGTAACCTGGGGCCAGGAGGTGGATTCCTCGGCCATCATCAGCACCCCCGGGAAGCGGCCCTGGCACACCTGGTTGAGCTCCCGAAGGAAGGCAATAGCCTCCAGGTTCTCGTTGCCGCCGTATTCGTTCGGCAACCAGTCTTCTTCATTGCGGGAGTAATTCAGGTACAGCATGGAGGCAACGGCATCTACCCGCAGGCCATCCACATGGAAGGTGTCCAGCCAGAACAGGGCACTGCCAATCAGGAAGTTTTTTACTTCATGGCGGCTGTAGTTGTAGATCAGGGTGCCCCAGTCCTGGTGCCGGCCCCGGCGCGGGTCTTCGTGTTCGTACAGGGCGGTGCCGTCGAACTTTGCCAGGGCGTGTTCGTCGTCCGGAAAGTGTCCGGGAACCCAGTCGAGAATTACCCCGATATTGTGCTGGTGGCACTGGTCAATCAGGTAACGAAGGTCGTCCGGACTGCCGTAGCGGCTGGTGGGCGCGTAGTAGCCGGTGGTCTGGTAGCCCCAGGATTCATCCAGGGGATGCTCGGTTACCGGCAGCAATTCAATATGGGTGAAGCCGCTCTCCAGTACGTATGGAATCAGCTGCTCTGCCAGCTCCCGGTAACTCAGCCAGCGGCCGGAACCGTGGTGGCGCCAGGAGCCGGGATGCACCTCGTAAATGGAAATGGGGCTGCGTTGCCAGTCAAACCGGTTGCGGCTTTCCAGCCAGTCGCCGTCTTCCCAGCAATAACCCCGGCGCTCGGTAACCCGGGCGGCGGTTGAAGGCCTGAGCTCGAAGGCCTGGCCGTAGGGATCGGTTTTGGTGAGCTGGTGACCATCGCGGGTCGTAATTGAAAACTTGTACAGGGCGTCAACCTGGACTTTCGGTATGAACACAGACCATACGCCAAAGCCTTCATGCAGCTGCATGGCGTCTGCGCCGGCCTGCCAGTGATTGAAATCACCAACAACACTGACAGCCTTGGCATTGGGAGCCCAGACCGCAAAACGTACACCTTCGGTGCCTTTATGGGTCATGGGATGTGCGCCAAGCACATTATAGATATGCCAGTGCCGGCCTTCGGCCAGCAGGTAGAGGTCGAACTCGCTCAGGGTAGGGCTTTCCATAGTCCTCGGGTTCCCGTTCAGAATGGTACGGCTGGAGGTTAGAGCATTGGACGTTTTTGCCGCTGATCGAAAAATGACCTGAGACAATATTACGTCATAATTGAATGGTAGTGTTCTAGAATCTTAGAAATCGTCAATGCAGTGTCTATTATCGTTCGCTCAGGACGGGCAGAAGACCAAGCGGGTTTTCAGGGAAGCAGAACTATGCAAATGGCAAAGCGTTACGTCAGCCGCCTGACGCGGCAAACCCTCGCCCTGGTGCTGGCCGGAGGCCGGGGTAGCCGGCTGGAAGACCTCACCAAGTGGCGGGCGAAGCCGGCAGTGCCTTTCGGCGGCAAGTTCCGGATTATCGATTTTCCACTCTCCAACTGTATCAACTCCGGCATCAACCAGGTGGGTGTGATTACCCAGTACAAGTCCCACTCATTGATTCGCCATATCCAGCGGGGCTGGGTTTTTTTGCGGGGCGAAATGGGGGAGTTTGTAGAGCTGCTGCCAGCCCAGCAGCGCATCGAAACCTCCTGGTACGAAGGCACCGCCAACGCAGTACTGCAGAACCTCGACATTATCTGCAGCCACAATCCGGAGTATGTGCTGATTCTGGCAGGTGACCACGTTTACAAGATGGACTACGGCACCATGCTGGCCGCCCATGTGGAGCAGGAGGCAGACGTTACGGTCGGTTGTATAGAAGTGCCCCTGGAAGACGCCAGGGCCTTCGGGGTGATGTCGGTGGACGACAAGCTCCGGATTACCGAGTTTGTTGAAAAGCCGGACAACCCCAAACCCATGCCCGGGCAGCCGGAAAAAGCCCTGGCTTCAATGGGCATCTACGTGTTTAGTACCAAAATCCTGTTTGATGAGCTGCTGCGGGACCACGAACTCAGCACACTGTCATCCCACGATTTCGGCAAGGACATTATCCCGTCAATTATCGAACGCCTTCGGGTGTCTGCGTTTCCGTTCCGGGACCCGGTCAACAACAAACCGGCCTACTGGCGGGATGTCGGCACCATCGATTCGCTCTGGCAGGCGAATATGGAGCTGATCGGCGTCAGCCCTGAACTCAATCTGTACGATTCGGAATGGCCCATCTGGACCTACCAGGAACAGATGCCCCCGGCCAAGTTTGTATTTGATGACGATAACCGGCGGGGCTATGCGGTGGATTCCATGGTCGCCGGCGGCTGTATTGTGTCCGGCGCGCAGGTGCAGCGTTCACTGCTGTTTTCCAAGGTGATCGTCCATTCCTTTTGTACGGTAGAAGACACGGTTATTTTCCCCGATGTGGATATTGCCCGAAACTGCAAAATCCGCCGCGCGGTCATCGACCGGGGCTGCCGGATTCCGGAAGGGACCCGTATCGGCTATGACGCAGAACAGGATGCCAAACGCTTCTACGTATCACCCAAAGGCATTGTTCTGGTAACCCCGGAGATGCTGGAGCAGGACTACCCCCATGGCCTCTGACCACCGCACACCGGTCGTGCTTTGCTGGCACATGCATCAGCCGGACTATCAGGACCAGAGTACCGGCGAATTCCTGTTCCCCTGGGTGTACCTGCACTGCATCAAAGACTACGCCGACATGGCCGCCCACCTGGAAGCCCACCCGGATGCCCGGGCCGTGGTGAACTTTGCGCCGGTGCTGCTGGAACAGATTGAAGAATACCTGGTGCAGATCGAGTGCTGGCGACATAAAGGCACCGGTATTGGTGATCCGGTACTGGCAGCCCTGGTGAGCGAGTCCCTGCCGGAGCCCGGTTCGCCCGGCTTCCTGGACCTGATGGACAAGTGCCTGC
>JAJUHY010000122.1 GCA_029265735.1 Marinobacter segnicrescens
GTCTTCCACATCCGGGCCGCGCAAAATGCCTTCCAGCTCCTCTGCCAGGGCAACCGCCTGGTCCACTGTCCAGATATGGGGAATGCCCGCATGGGCCATGATGAAATTCCGGCTGGCATCGTGCACGCAAAGGTTCTGCCGCAACAGCCACTGGAGCAGGTCGTCATGGTCCGGCGCATCGAGGATATCGTGCAGAGTGTCCTTCTTCTTCACGTCGTGCCCGCCCAGCGCTACCGCCAGCAGATGCAGATCGTGATTGCCGAGCACCACCACCGCAGAACTGCCAAGATTGCGGATGTAACGCAGGCTTTCCAGAGAAGAAGGACCGCGGTTGATGATATCACCCGCAACCCAGAGCCGGTCCCGGGATGGTGAGAACCCTATCCGGTCCAGCACGTCCAGCAGGCGGTCATAGCAACCCTGAATATCGCCGATGGCATAATCAGCCATTACTCACCTCGGTTCCCGATACACCGCGTTCAGCCAGGAAGTCCGCAATGGCGACGAACTCCGCCAGCGACAGATTTTCCGGTCGCAGACTGTCGTTGATGCCCAGGCCCTGTAACTGGGCTGCGCTGATCAGCGTGCCCAGAGACTTGCGCAAGGTCTTGCGACGGGCGTTAAAGGCCGTTCGCACCACATTCTGGAGAGCCGACAGATCTTTTGCCGGATGAGGCAATTGCTCGTGGGGCACCAGCCGCACAATGGCAGAATCCACTTTCGGAGCCGGCCGGAAAGCGCCGGGGCCCACTTCAAACAGCGGCTGCACCCGGCAGAAGTATTGCGCCATAATGCCCAGACGCCCGTAATGGTTATCCCCCGGACCTGCTGCCAGCCGCTGCACCACTTCCTTCTGCAACATGAAGTGCATATCCAGCACCACCCCGGACTGTTCCAGCAGGTGGAAAATCAGCGGCGTCGAAATGTTGTAGGGCAGGTTCCCGACAATCCGCAAAGGCCCTTCCACGGCCAGCTGGCTGAAATCGAATTTCAGTGCGTCTGCCTCATGAATACGGAACTCCGGGTAGTTGAAAAACTTTGTGCGCAGTATCGGGATCAGATCCCGGTCGAGCTCAACGACCTGAAGGCGTGGATTCACCGCCAGCAGTTCTTCGGTCAGGGCGCCCAGACCGGGCCCGATTTCCACCATCTGATCAGCGGGCTTGGGGTGGATAGCCCGTACGATGCGCTCGATGACGCCCGGATCGTGAAGAAAGTTCTGCCCGAACCGTTTCCGGGCCTGGTGGCCGGCCTTGTGGCTCACTGGCCTGCTCCTGTGAACGAAGGTTGAGTGCTGCGACGATGTCGGGCCATCTGTTCACCCACGCGGATGGCGGTGCTTAAACTGCCGGCATCGGCTGTACCTTTACCGGCAAGGTCCAGCGCCGTGCCGTGATCCACCGATGTGCGCACGATGGGAAGGCCCAGAGTAATATTCACCGCGCGACCAAAGCCCTGGAATTTAAGTACCGGCAGGCCCTGATCATGGTACATGGCCAGCACCGCGTCGGCGTTATCCAGCCAGTGGGGCGTAAACAGGGTATCGGCCGGCAGGGGTCCGGTCAGATCCAGGCCCTCTCCCCGCAGGGTCTCCAGCGCGGGAATGATAACGTCGATCTCTTCCCGGCCCAGATGGCCGCTCTCCCCCGCATGGGGGTTGAGCCCGGCGACGAGAATACGGGGCTGGTTGACGCCAAAAAAGGTTTTCAGATCCTGGTTGAGAATGCGGGCCACCTGACCGATGCGCTCCTGGGTGATGGCCGCAGGCACGTCCTTCAAGGGCAGATGGGTGGTCACCAGCGCGACTCTAAGCTCTTCGGTGGTCAGCATCATGACCACCCGCTCAACGCCGCAGAGTTCCTGCAGAAATTCAGTATGCCCGCTGAACGCCAGGCCCGCTTCGTTGATCACGCCCTTGTGTACCGGTGCCGTGACCATACCGTCAAAGATGCCATCCAGGCAGCCCTGGGCCGCTACGGTCAGGGTTTCCACCACGTAACGGCTGTTACCCGGATTGAGCCTGCCCACCGCGGTATCCGCAATACCGGGCACATCCCGCACCGAGATCTCACCGGCAGCGGTACGGACCGCCTCGCCGGGCTGCCAGGGGAACAGTTTGACGTCCAGCCCCATCAGATCCCGGCGCGCTTCAAGCAGCGCCACACTGGCGACAACGACCAGTTGCTGTGACCGGTCCGCCAGCGCCATCTGCAAACAGAGTTCAGGCCCGATACCAGCCGGCTCGCCGGCGGTCAGGGCCAGGATGACCGGCTGGGTCATGAATTCTTGATCTCCACGTAGGCCTCGTCGCGGATTTCCCGCAACCAGTTCTGCAGGGCGGTTTCGTACTTGCGACGGTACAGGGCCTGCTGAGCTTCCGCCCGGCGAACCTGATCACTGACATCCTGATTGCGACGCTCCTGAACTTCCAGGATATGCCAGCCAAACCGGGACCGGAATGGGCGGGTCACAACCCCGACCGGCGCCGCCATCATGGCCTCTTCAAACGCCGGGACCATCTGACCGGGACTCACCCAGCCCAGATCGCCGCCAGCGGAACCCGAGCCCGGGTCATCGGAAAGCTCCCGCGCCAGGGTGGCAAAGTCGGCGCCCTGCTGAAGCTGCTGATAAATATCATTGATCTGGGATTCCGCCCGGTCGTCCGTCACCACTTCCGTCGGCCGGATCAGGATATGACGCACCCGGGCCTGCTGGATCACGTTTCGAGCTTCACCACCGCGGCGGTCCAGCACCTGAACAATGTGGAAGCCGCTGCCGCTCTGGAGCACCGCCGACGGCTGGTTAACCGGCAGGTCAGGAACCACATCCACCACCATGGATGGCAGGTTCGACCGGCTGCGCCAGCCCATCACACCGCCTTCAAGGGCATTACTGGCATCTGACTCCGCAACCGCCGCAGACTGGAAGTCACGACCACCAGCGATCTCTTCCCGCAGACGCTCCGCCCTGGCCTGGGCCTGGGCGACTTCCTGCTCATCCGAAAAGTTGCTCACCGCCACCAGAATATGGGCGAGGAGGTATTCGGTTGTGGTATCGGTCTGGCCGGCGGTCTGCTCAAGCAGGTTTTCCACTTCACGGTCGGTCACCCGCACACGGCTGTCCACCCGACGTTGCTGTACCCGGCTTACCAGCATTTCCCGACGAATCTGCTCACGCGCTTCCTGATAGGTCACGCCTTCAACCGCAAGCTGGTCCTCAAACTGCTGCATCGTCATGTTGTTGCTCTGGGCGATACGGCTGATGGTTTCGTTCAGTTCGTTATCACTGACCCGCATGCCCATCTCTTCCGCCAGCTGCAGCTGGATATTCTCAGTGATCAGCTGATCCAGAACCCGTTGCTCCAGCACCTGCCGGGGGGGCAGTCCGGTACCCTGGGCTTCCAGCCGGGAGCGGATGGTATTCACCCGGGCGTTCAGCTCAGACTGCAGGATCACACCGTCATCGACGATAGCGATCACCCGGTCCAGCAGTTGCCGTTCAGCCTGAGCACTGGTCGCCAGCAACAGCATTGCTGCCACCAGCCATGTCTTGAATCCTGTCAGGCCACGGTTTGCCTGCATAAATACCTCGTTCATCAATAATTGTACTGTGTGCCGAAGCGCCGGCGCTCCCGCTCGTCGTAGCCGATAAAGACGTCAGACAGCGTACTTCCGGTTCCGCCGGAGCCTCCCAGCCCCTTGAGCTGAATCTGGAATACGATGCGATTGTCCATTTCGGCATCATCATCGTCGCCGGTCAGGTAAGTCTGCTGAATCAGCTGGAAGCTCCAGCAACAGCTATTGTATTCAAAGCCTGCCAGTGTACCTACGGTCTGATCGAGCTGCGAATCGTAAACCCAGCGACCGATCAGGCTGATCTTGTCCGTGAGCGGGAAGATGGCGCCCACATCCATCTGTTCAAAGCCGTTGTCCGGGGTGGTGCCACGGGTATAGGTATGGCCGGCGCTTACCAGATACCGGTAATCCGGCGAGTGATAGGCCAGCACACTGCGACCTTCCTGGGTGTGGTGCTCGCGCGGGTCCCAGAGGCCGGATATCCGGATATCTAACGTATCAGTCGGCCGGAACACCGCCTCACCCGCATACGGTGACTCACTGCGGGTTTCGGCACCGCGGCCGAAGAGGCTAACCTCCCGGTCATCGTGGTAATACACCTGCCCGATACTGAGCCGGGCGCTTTCCTCCCCGGTTACCATATCATTGAAGCGGCTGGTCAGGGCGACCACGGTCTGATTGGTGTCGCCGATGCGGTCGCCGCCGACAAAGCGGTTGGGCTGGAACAGGTTATCAAACCGGAATGACCGCAGGCCGGCGTCAAAGTTGGGAATGTAGTTCTGATCTTCTTCGGCATCAGCCCAGGCATAGTACAGCCGCGGTTCCAGCGACTGATTGAACTGCCGGCCGAACAGGCTGATCTGGCGGTCCAGGTAAATACCGTTGTCCCACTCAACCACCGGCACCGTACGATCAAAGGAGCCACTGCCCAGCTCATAATCGTCCAGTTCATACCAGGTCTGGTCAACGCTGATGGACGGGCGGGAGTAGCCCCAGATAGCTCTCATGGGCAGCGCCACCTCTGGCACTGCCCGGGTCCGCTGGCCGACGGCCCGGTCGAGCCCGGTAAGGCCGTCATTATCCCGGTCAAACCAGGTGTACTGGCTGTCAATGCCCACCTCGAATGGCCCCAGCGGCACCATGGCACCGTAGAGAATCTCCGGCAGCTGGTCATAGGGAAGGTTCCGGTCTGCCACGGTGTCGGTAATGGTCTGGTAGCCCGCCAGATAGGCCTCAAACAGCTGCCACTGGTCCTGGTAGCGAACACCTCCCCTCCGCTCCAGATGGGTGTCATTTCCAATATCCAGCGTCTGGTTGAGATCGCTCAGATAGTCATCATCCGAAACAGCTGAATAGTCCACATAACCACTCCAGCCGCCACCGAAGTTCGCCCGGGTCTCGAAATCGAGGCCCCAGCGCTTGCCGGACTCACCGGGAAATTCCCGGCGATACTCGCTGTCGTCGTCGATAAATCCAACCTGGAGGATGGACTCGCCCCGTTCGCTGAGGTAGCGGCCTTCCACCTCATTGAACAGCCCCCGGCCATGGATGTACTGGGGGTTGAGGGTGGCATCGTAATGGGGCGCCAGGTTGAGGTAGTAAGGTGTCGACAGGTAAAAGCCACTACCGGCGTTGGACGAGCCGAAAGTGGGATACAGAAAACCGGTCTTGCGACGGTCATCAATCGGGAAGCTTGCCCAGGGCCAGTAAAAAACCGGTACATCCTTCACCTGCAGGCGGATGTTACTGGCGGTACCGAAGCCTTCTTCCTGGTTCAGACGAATTTCTGATGCCACCACCGACCAGTCGTTGCGGGCCGGGGCGCAAGTGGTCAGATAACCCTGGTCGATCTCGATGATATGGTTTTCGGGACGACGAATCTGAGTGGCCAGCCCCCGCATTTCCGACTGATGGAACAGAAAGGTCGCGTCATCGATGGAGAAAAACCCGGAATTCACATCATAACGGGCCTGATCACCGGTCAGCAGCATGCCAGCACTGCGACTGGTCAGAGGGCCAGTGATATCTACCTGCCCGGTCGCCTGATCGTACACGGCCTGGTCACCGGTCAGCGCCATACCGGCCTGCTCCAGCTGAACGTCACCCTGCAGCAGCAGGCGGGTGTCCATCTCATAGCGGGCCGATAGTGCGCTCGCATTGACCGGACCACCAGATGCTCCCGGAGCCGGAGCTGTGGTCGATATGGGCTGCAGGTACCCGCCCTCACAGAAACGGGGCAACCGGTCACGGACTTCTAGCGGCAGTTCCGCCCGCGGGCGCCAGTCCATGGCGGCGGCGCTCGGGGGCTCTGCCAGTGCCGGGCCGGCCAGCGTTGAAAGGCCAAGACCGGCCAACATGGCAACCCGCGTTACCGGGCGGCCTCCGACAACAGACTGTTTTATGCCAGGGATGCTGGCCTTCTGATTTTGTGGCACCGGATCGGGATCCTGTTGGTGATCGGTGTGACGGGGCAAGCGCCCGGTAAATCGTCGCTAGTTTACACACCTGAGAGAGGCTTGTTAACGCGCTATGTCAGTAGTTCCATAGTCTGTTGCACAGGTATACTCAGCGTTCCATGAAGCGAGACGTACGCAATGGTTCGTTCGTGGGCCAGAAACCGTTCAACCTGACCAGAAGGCATCAACACTATGGACATGCGCCTGGAAA
>JAJUHY010000097.1 GCA_029265735.1 Marinobacter segnicrescens
CGGGCTTGTAGGGAGCATGCAGGTCGAGCGTCGAACCGCCGTTCCAGACCAGGTCGCCCCGATACAGGTACAGGTAGGCATCGCCCGAAGTGAGCTCGGAATTGCCGTTGACGGTGAATGTGCCGGTGCCGGTCGACGTTGCTGCCGACACCGATAAAGACCCTGACAGGCTCTGCCATTACCACTGCCCCCGCTGAATTCTGACACCCACCTGACGGGCCTCAGGCACAGCCCCGGGCTTCCACAGAGTCAG
This sequence comes from Marinobacter segnicrescens, assembly GCA_029265735.1. Lineage (GTDB taxonomy): Bacteria > Pseudomonadota > Gammaproteobacteria > Pseudomonadales > Oleiphilaceae > Marinobacter > Marinobacter segnicrescens_A. The sequence goes on from JAJUHY010000097.1 coordinate 254, forward strand.
CCGGACGCCAGGTACTGAAAATGAATTCATGATTGAGGCGGCCAGCTTTTCGGCGGCAGTTTCCAGCAGGGCTGGCTGACAGGTCCGGAAGAACTCGCGCACATGATCACTGACGGCTGCGTAGTCCAGAGCATCCGCGACATTGTCCGAGGCAGCAGCCGGACGGTTGTTCCAGGCCATCTCCAGATCAACACGAAGTTGCTGAAGAATTTCCCGCTCCCAGTCGTAGACGCCAATAACGGTCTCTACCGCCAGGGCTTCGATCAGTACGCTATCACTCACGGTGCCACTCCACCTACGCCAGATTGCTGATTGAACCGCTGATGACAACGGGATAAGGTCGAAGGCTCAATAGCATACCGCCAGCAGGACCCGCCCGCTCATGGACGTTACCAACCAGCCCTTTCTGCTTACTGCCCTCTGTGGCCTAGCCTACCTGGCCGGCTCTGTTCTTTTCGCCATCCCCGTAAGCCAGGCTTTCCGGCTCGTAGACCCGCGCGCCCTGGGCTCCCATAACCCCGGCGCCACCAATGTGTATCGTAGCGGCGGGGCCGTTCCGGCCGGCCTTACATTATTGCTGGACGCCCTCAAGGGCGCCCTTCCGGTAGCCCTGGCCGGCTACTTCGGGTTTTCCGTGTTTGCCCAGGCCATGGTTGCCCTGTGCGCGCTGACCGGCCACATGGTTCCGATATGGTACCGGTTTCAGGGGGGGAAAGGTGTTGCTACCGCCCTGGGTTGCGGCCTGGTTCTGGCGCCACTGACCACGACTCTGTTGGCGCTGATCTGGCTGGCCATTCTCTGGCGCTGGCGTATCTCTGCGCTGGCATCCGTCATCGCGATCGGCTCCGGACCGGTCATCAGTGCCCTGTTCGAGCCTGAGACCCTGCCGCTGTTCGGCCTGCTCGCAATTGTGATCGTCATCCGTCAGCGCAACAACCTGATCCGGCTCGCCCAGGGGCGGGAACGCCGGTTCTGACTTTCTAACCCGCAAGCCCGTCCAGACAGACTTCGTTCAGCCCCGGCAGTGTATCCATGGGCCAGCGCGGCCGCGCCACAATACGATCACCGTCCCGCTGGCCCGCCAGCAGCCGCTGACATCCTGCGTACGCAATCATGGCGCCATTGTCGGTGCAGAATTCCGGCCGCGCGTAGAACACGTATGCACCCTGCTTCTCAGCCATGGCCTCCAGCGCGCGCCTGAGGCGCCGATTGGCACTGACCCCACCGGCCATCACTAGACGCTCACATTCAGCCGCCTCAAGTGCACGCCGGCATTTTATCACCAGGGTTTCCACCACCGCAGCCTCAAAAGCCAGCGCGATATCGGCCCGGGTCTGATCGGTCCATTTCCCGGCTTCCTGCTCTGCCATGACCGTATTCAGGGTATAGGTCTTCAGCCCGCTGAAACTGAACTCCAGCCCGGGCCGGTCGGTCATGGGCCGGGGGAACCGGTATACCCCGTCCCGACCCTGCTCTGCCAACGCAGCCACACGGGGGCCGCCCGGGTAATCCAGCCCCAGCATCTTGGCCGCCTTATCGAACGCCTCGCCGGCGGCATCATCTACAGATTCGCCCAGCATTTCGTATTCCCCGATACCCGATACTTTCACCAGCTGGGTATGGCCTCCGGACACCAGCAACGCAACAAAAGGAAACGCCGGCGGGTTTTCTTCCAACATGGGTGCCAGCAGATGCCCTTCCATGTGATGCACTCCAAGCACCGGTACGTCTAGCGCCAGTCCCAGAGCATGGGCAACAGAGCCACCAACCATCAGCGCGCCCACTAACCCCGGCCCTGCCGTATAGGCAATTCCCGAGATGTCTTCACGACGGCAACCAGCCTCACTCAGCACCTGATCACAGAGCGGCAGAAGTTTGCGAACGTGGTCCCGGGACGCCAGCTCAGGAACCACGCCACCGTAGTCTGCGTGCATATCGATCTGGCTGAACAGGGCGTCTGCCAACAGGCCTCGTTCACTATGATAGAGGGCGACACCGGTCTCGTCGCAGGAGGTTTCAATACCCAGAATCAGCATGGGCGGGCCCCTCGGGTCTGGTCGGTTTAAAATTCGCGGGCATTCTATCAGAAACACTGGCGATAGTTTCACCAGACAATTGACGATGACCGGGTACAGGCGCTATCATTGCCGCCCTTAACCAGGACTGGCCGAAATTTGTCCAATACTCCAAAACGAATTCAAGGTAGGTGATTGTTAATGCCAGCTGTTAAAGTGAAAGAGAATGAACCGTTTGATGTAGCGCTGCGCCGTTTCAAGCGCTCTTGCGAAAAGGCAGGCGTACTGTCTGAAGTACGTCGTCGTGAGCACTACGAAAAGCCCACATCTGTTCGCAAGCGTAAGGCTGCCGCTGCTGTCAAGCGTCATCTCAAGAAGCTGCAGCGGGAACAGCGCAAATTTGAGCGCCTGTACTGATCACGGAACAGAGATCTGCCTGACAGAACTCTGAAGCCTGATCAAGGCGCGAGATACCTGTCACAGACATACTGACAGGCCAGCGTAGTATCAATGCCGTCGGGGCACTGCTCCGACGGCATTTTTCGCTATGGTGCCAGGACAAGCTTTCCGGTGTTGCCCACCGGAAGATCCAGCCAGGCGTGTTACCGGGAGTATGCATGAGCGGACTGATCCCCCAGCGCTTTATTGAAGACCTGCTGGACAGGACGGATCTCGGGGAGCTGATTGGCTCCCGTATTGCGCTCAAGCGATCCGGTGCCAGTCTTACAGCGCGCTGCCCCTTTCATGACGAAAAAACACCGTCCTTCAATGTGCGACCTGATAAAGGGTTCTACCACTGTTTCGGCTGTGGTGCCCATGGCGATGCCATCAGTTTTGTACGGGAGTTTGAAGGGCTGGAGTTTACGGCGGCGGTGGAAGAACTCGCGCGCCGTGCCGGGCTTGAGGTGCCTTACGACAAGGCCGTCAGCCAGCAGATTCGTCAGAACAAGACACTGACCGATGCGCTCGGATTTGCGACGGAATTTTTTCGCCAGCGCCTGGCAGGCCCGGAAGGCGAGCTGGCCCGCAACTACCTGAAGGCGAGAGGCCTGAGCCAGGACATTATTGACCTGTACCAGCTTGGCTTCGCCCCGGGAACCGGCAACGCGCTATTGCAGGCGGCGGACGATGATCTGCGCAAGACGCTGATCGAAACCGGGACCATCGGCAATCGCGATGGGCGCCAGTGGGACTTTTTCCGCAACCGCGTAATGTTCCCCATCCGCAACAGCCGGGGACGCACCGTCGCATTCGGTGGGCGCACGCTCGGGGACGACAAGGCCAAGTACATCAACTCGCCCGAGTCAGATGCGTTTCATAAGAGCCGGGAAATCTACGGCCTGTTTGAAGCCCGCCAGGCCCTGAAGCAGATCGACAAACTGCTGGTGGTCGAGGGCTATATGGATGTAATAGCGCTGGCCCAGGCGGGCATCCATTACGCCGTCGCCGCCATGGGCACCGCAACCAATCAGGAAAGTCTGACCACGCTGCTAAAGCAAAGCCGACACCTGGTGTTCTGCTTTGACGGCGATACCGCCGGCTACAGGGCGGCGGACAGGGCGATGGAAAATGCACTGGAGCTGTTGCAGGACGGCATTCATCTTCAGTTCCTGATGCTGCCGGAGGGGGAAGACCCGGACAGCCTGGTCCGCCAGGAAGGCGGCAAAGCGTTTGAGGAGCGCATTCAGGGCGCCCGCCCCTTCTCCCGCTATCTGTTTGACCGGATGCAGGAAGGCCTGGATCTGAGCCTGCCAGAGAACCAGGGTGAGTTACGGGCGCGGGTGGAGCCGCTGCTGGCTAAAATGCCCAAGGGCGGCCTCAGGGACGCCATGTGGCATGAAATGCTGCGCCTGTGCCGGCCACCGCGTCAGTGGTCCGGCAATAACCGACGAGGAAAGAACTGGAACCCTGCAGGAGCACCGACGACACCGCCCGAGCGGATACCCGTCAGGCTCAGTAACAACCATATGCTCTGCCTGGCCATGCTGGAAGCACCGGAGATGGCAGCTGAGCTCAGGGAAGTCTGTCGTCAGGATCGGCAGCTGGATATGGCAGCACGTTTCGCGGAATGGCTGCAGCAGCATGACCTGCGCACCCGGACTCAGGTGTATCAGGCACTGGCCCGATCACCAGCGGATCAGGCCAGGTTTTTCGGGATGTTCGACGGCATTGAGCATATGCCGACCCGGCAGGATGCCCTGCGAAGCGCACAGGCGCTGCTGGCGCCCAACCATGAAGAGCGGCAGAAGCAGCGTTTGCGGGCACTGGCGGAAAAAGCGCGCACATTGAAATTCTCGGATCTCAGCGAAGAAGAACGCCAACAGCTCAAGGCGTCGCTGAGTTCTTATCAGGAAAAACACGGACAGGCGAATTGAAAATGTCAGTGAATTCCGGAAGTCGGAGCAAACAAGTTCGGAAACGAAGGATATTTTCAGGCGCCACTTGAAACCATTGCGATTGATCACCATCTAACCATTCAGTGGCAGTCATTCAGCCCCAACGCTATAATGGCTGTTTAACTTTTTTCCTTTTTAACATCAAACTCACAGGGTGTCTATGTCAGGTAATTCTCAGAAATCCCGTTTGAAAGACCTCATCGCCAAAGGAAAGGAGCAAGGATACCTGACTTACGCCGAAGTCAACGACCACTTGCCTGAGGATATCGCGGATCCAGATCAGGTAGAAGACATTATCCGCATGATTAACGACATGGGCATCCAGGTCAGCGAAGAAACACCCGACGCTGACACCCTGCTCATGACCGAAGGTGACTCTACCGCCGATGAGGCAGCCGCTGCAGAAGCTGCTGCAGCTCTGGCAGCCGTTGAATCCGACGCTGGCCGCACCACCGACCCGGTTCGTATGTACATGCGTGAAATGGGTACGGTCGAGCTGCTGACCCGGGAAGGCGAAATCGTCATTGCCAAGCGCATCGAGGAAGGCATCCGCGACGTAATGGCTGCGGTCGCTCACTTCCCTGGCACTGTTGGCACGGTTGTCGACGCCTACGAACGCATTATCGAGAGCGAAGGGCGCATCACGGATATTGTCTCTGGCTTCTTCGACCCGGACGACGCTGAGCCTTTCATGCCCGAAGAGACTGCTGACGCCGCCGAGACCGACGCGGACGACGAGGACGACGAGAGCACCGAGGAAGAGAAAGAGAACGGCCCGGATCCCGAAGAGACGCGCCTGCGTTTCGAACTGCTGGCTGAGAAGCTGGCCGTCGCCAACGAGCATCTCGAGAAGCACGGCCGCGCTCACAAAAAGACCCAGGAAGCTCTTAATGAGCTGGGGCAGGTATTTGCTCCGTTCAAACTTGCCAACAAGGCGTTTGATGAGCTGGTTAACCTGGTGCGTTCAACCAACGACGCCGTCCGTGAAAACGAACGGGCCATCATGAAAATCTGCGTTCGTGAATGCGGCATGGACCGGAAGGAGTTCATCAAGGCATTCCCCGGCAACGAGACTAACCTGGACTGGGCTCCCAAGATTGCCCGCTCCAAGAAGCCTTATGCGGCAGCCGTTGGCGAGCGTGTGGATGAAATCGTCCGGCTGCAGAAGCGTATCGCCAATATCCAGAGCGACGTGGATCTGGAAGTTCCGGATATCAAGGAAATCAACCGCCGGGTATCCATCGGCGAAGCCAAGGCCCGTCGCGCCAAGAAGGAAATGGTCGAGGCCAACCTGCGACTGGTTATCTCCATCGCGAAAAAGTACACCAACCGTGGTCTTCAGTTCCTGGACCTGATTCAGGAAGGCAACATCGGCCTGATGCGCGCTATCCGTAATTATGACTATAAACGCGGCTATAAATTCAGCACCTATGCCACCTGGTGGATCCGGCAGGCCATCACCCGCTCGATCGCGGACCAGGCTCGCACCATCCGGATTCCGGTTCATATGATTGAGACGATCAACAAGCTCAACCGGATTTCCCGCCAGATGCTGCAGGAGATGGGCCGCGAGCCCACGCCGGAAGAGCTGGGCGAGCGCATGGACATGCCGGAAGAAAGAGTCCGCAAGGTATTGAAGATCGCCAAAGAGCCGATCTCCATGGAAACCCCGATCGGCGACGACGAAGACAGCCATCTGGGGGATTTCATCGAGGACGTACAGGCCCTCTCCCCGGTCGACTCGGCCACCGCAGAAGGCCTGCGGGAAGCGACCCGCTCGGTCCTCGCCGGCCTTACCGCACGGGAGTCCAAGGTCCTGCGGATGCGCTTCGGTATCGAGATGAACACCGATCACACCCTGGAAGAAGTCGGCAAACAGTTCGACGTCACCCGGGAGCGGATCCGGCAGATCGAAGCCAAGGCCCTGCGCAAACTGCGTCACCCCTCACGGTCTGACCACCTGCGCGGCTTTATCGACGACCAGGGCAACGGATAAACACAACCCTACAGTAGCGGGCGCCATCCCTCAGCGGTATAATGGCGCCCGCTTTTGTTTCTGCCGCAGAAACACTTCAAAAGGGCCTATAGCTCAGTTGGTTAGAGCAGGGGACTCATAATCCCTTGGTCGCTGGTTCGAGTCCAGCTGGGCCCACCACCAAAATCAAGCGCTGAGAAATTCTCGGTGGTGTGACCTGCACCCAACTTTCTAATCCATTCTGATCTTAGTAATGTTCATCACCAGAGAGGACGATGAACATGAAGAAACGATTCACCGAAGAACAGATCATTCCCATTCTGAAGGAAGCCGAGGCTGGCTTACCGGTCAAAG
>JAJUHY010000055.1 GCA_029265735.1 Marinobacter segnicrescens
CGGCGTCTGTGCATTACTACAGTGACAGGTCGTTGCTTATCAAAATGCACGATGATGGCCAGGGTTTCGTAATAAAAACGAATAGGGATGGGCCTCATGACAAAATCTGAACTGGTCGAATTGATTGCTTCCAAGCAGACCCAGTTGTCTGTGAAAGACGTTGAACTTGCCGTAAAAACTATTATCGATCATATGTCCCAGTCACTGGCCAATGGCCAGCGCATTGAAATCCGCGGCTTTGGCAGTTTTTCGCTCCATTACCGCGCTGCACGTACCGGCCGCAACCCCAAAACCGGTGAAGCAGTCCAGCTACCGGCGAAGTATGTGCCGCATTTCAAGCCCGGCAAGGATCTGCGTGAGCAGGTTAACGAAAGTATGAAGAAAGGTTACTGAGCACCTCCTGATTGACTCCGCTCATTCGCACTGACCGCCGTTTCAGGTAGAGTGGGTATCCTTTTTTGAATTCCGGTTCCTGGAGCAGGAGTGCTATGGCAGGATTTCAGAAGATTATTCTCCTTCTGGTGGTAATACTGATCGCCATCTTGGTCGTCATATTTTCCATGAACAACCAGATGTCGGTATCCCTTAACTTCGTGTTTTTTGAGACCCAGCCCCGGGGCGTTGCCGTCTGGCTGATTCTTGGATTTGTATTTGGCCTTCTGCTGGGGGTGATCCTTACGCTCGTGGCAACGGTACGCACATCAGTGGACCGTCGACAACTTCGCAAGCGCCTGGACAAGGCGGAACGCGCCCTGGAGCAGAGCAGAACTCCTGAAGATCGGGTTATCTGATGGATATGCTTGTTCAGTGGCTGCTCGTTACAGCTGCTGTTGCGGCAGGCTGGTTTATTGGTCGTCATTTTCGCTCTGAAATAAGCCCCGTTCGAGGCATCTCGGACGAGTCATCGGTCCGTGAGCGCCTCCAGTTCCTCTTCACCAACTACTCCGACCAGGCCGTAGATAATTTTGTGCAGTCTCTGCCAGTGAACAAGGAAACTGTGGCCCTGCATCTGTCCATTGGAGCGCATTTCCGTAACAAGGGCGAAACCGATCGCGCCATTCTCGTACACCAGAACCTGTTAGCTCGCCCCGAATTGCCTTCCCATTACTCCTCGCAGGTGACCTTTGAGATGGCCCGGGACTATCTGGCTGCTGGCCTGCTGGATCGGGCGGAAGCGCTGCTCCACCAGTTGATGGACGACCACAACTATGGCGAACGTGCCGCCAAGGAGCTGATCGAGCTTTATCAGCGGGAGAGAGAGTGGGGCAAGGCCGGGCAGGTGGCCCGCACCCTGATGAAGAATCGTCTCGACCCGAAACTGGCCCGGGAACTTGCCTATATCACCTGCGAACTGGCAAACGACTGCCTCCAACGGGATGATCGCTGGGGTGCCCAGAAGCTGGCCCGTGAAGCTCTCGCCATTGATCCAGGTTGCGTACGGGCCAGCTTTATCCTCTCTTCTCTGCAGGCTCGTCAGGGAAATTACCGCGAAGCAGCCAACCTGTGTCTGAAAGTCTTTGAACAGAACCCCGAGTTCGGTCCGGAAGCTGTTGACCGCTTCATGAAGCTGGAGCGCTCCCATGGTGATGTCGGGCGTGCCGGCAAGAGACTGCGGAAGCTCTATGAGCAGCATGCGGGAACCAGTCTGCTGCTGGCGCTGGCAGAATCCCTCGAGCACAGCTCCGGTCGCCAGGCGGCCATTGACCTGCTTCGCCATGAACTGGAGCTCCGTCCCAGCGTGCGGGGGCTGATGCGACTGGTGGAGCTGTCCGGCTATGAGCGCGGCCTGGCAACGGGCGATGATCGGCTGGTGAGCCGGATCGGTCAGCTACTGCTGACCAACCGCCCGGTCTACCGCTGCGTTAACTGTGGTTTCTCCGGTCAGCAACTGCATTGGCTGTGCCCCAGCTGTAAGGAATGGGAAACTGTACGGCCGATCCAGGGCGTAGAGGCAGAGTAAGGCGTTTTCTGCCATAATTCCGCCCCGACCGCTATCCGGTATCACCGGTTTCTCCCGTTCGGACACAGGAAACACTCTCTATGCAGGACACTTTCGGCCCGCGTATTATCGTCGCCCTGGATTTCCCATCAGAAGCCCCGGCTCTTGCCCTGGTGGACACCCTCGACCCGGCCCTGTGTCGCCTGAAAGTCGGCAAGGAGCTGTTTACCCGCTGCGGCCCGGATCTGGTACGTCGCCTCCAGCAGCGGGGTTTCGATGTATTCCTGGACCTGAAGTTCCACGACATTCCCAACACGGCCTCGGCCGCGGTAGCCGCTGCGGCGGAGCTGGGGGTGTGGATGGTGAATGTGCATGCTTCAGGTGGCGAGAAGATGATGGTGGCCTGCCGTGAGCGGCTGGAGCCCTTCGGCGCTGACCGCCCCTTGCTGATTGCAGTGACGGTTCTGACCAGTATGGGCGATAGTGACCTGGCGGGAATTGGTATTTCCGGGTCCCCGGCGGATCAGGTAAATCGTCTGGCAACGCTAACCCGTCAGTGCGGGCTGGATGGGGTGGTATGTTCAGCCCAGGAGGCGCCGGCTCTGAAGCGCGAGCAGGGGGCGGAGTTCCGTCTGGTTACGCCGGGTATTCGGCCCGCGTCTGCGGAGCGGGGTGATCAGCAGCGTGTAATGACCCCTGCGGCGGCCATTGCGGCCGGTAGTGATTATCTTGTGGTTGGGCGGCCCATTACGCAGGCTGCGGACCCGCTGACGGCCCTGCGGGCTGTTGTGGCTGAGATTTCCTGAGCCGGCTTCAGTTGTACGATACCTTTTGGGGGCTTTTCTGGTAGCCTGCGGGTTCGGTGCCGGGATTGGCAGGCCGATAACATTTTTCGGGAGACGCCCGCGAGTACATCCCTGTAGGGCTCGACGGCAGCCATCCCTGGCTGCCGACGCTCCCGAAAAACGTTCTCAGCCCGCCACTCCGGAACTTTTGTGATATCTCTTCCAGCAACAGAAAGTGATCTGATGAGCTTCCAGCTTTGCGATTTCTCAAGACCAGCTCAGTTATCTTTCTCTCTGCTTTCTTTTTGCGATATCGCGAATGTTAGAGAGGGGTCGGGTTGAGAGCCTTTTCTGGGGGTGTCGTGCGCCAGGGATGGCGCTCGTCAAGCCCTACAGGGATGTACTTGCGGGCGTCCCCCAGAAAAGGATATCGACCCGGGCACTCCGGCACCGCCCCTCAGGCTAAGATGGTGACCTTTTATCGGCCTGCCAATCCCGGCACCGAATCCGCAGGCTACGAAAACAACCAAACAACCAAAAAACCAAATAAAAAAGCCGCCTCTGCAAAAACAAAGGCGGCTTTCGAAATAAGTGGCTCCCCGAGCTGGGCTCGAACCAGCGACAAACGGATTAACAGTCCGGTGCTCTACCGACTGAGCTATCGGGGAACAGTCGATGTTGACGAGGCGCGTATATTAAAGGCCCGGTGTGCTCCCGTCAACCCTTACTTTCAAGGCCGCCACAAATTACCGGCGGCCTTGAAAGTAGAGGAAAGGTCTTACGTAAGCACGTTCTTCAGACGCGCTACGGATTCCTTGAGGTTCTCCATACTGGTAGCAAAGCTCAGACGCATATGACCAGGGCAGCCGAATGCGGAGCCTGGTACCAGTGCAACGCCGCCTTTGAGCAACGCCTCAGCCATCTCCACGTCATTGGAAACGTTCGGCGTGTTCTCAATAGCCTGCTTGAAGCATGGGAACACATAGAAGGTTCCGTCGCCTTCCAGACACTCAACCCCTGGCAGTTCGTTCAGTGCCTTGACCAGATAGTCATGACGTTCCCGGAAGGCTTTGACCATCTCATCAACGCAGGACTGATCGCCTTCCAGCGCCGCCTGGGCTGCCGCCTGAGAGATAGAAGAGGGGTTGGAGGTGCTCTGGGACTGGATCTTTTTCATGGCACCGATGACCGACGCCGGGCCAGCGGCGTAGCCGATGCGCCAGCCGGTCATGGAATAGGCCTTGGAGACGCCGTTAAGCACGAACGTGCGGTCGTGCAGCTCCGGTGTCGCATTGAGGATGTTGCAGAACGGCTTGCCGGTCCAGAGGATAGGCTCGTACATATCGTCGGTAACAACCATGACGTTCGGGTGCTTTTTCAGCACCTCACCGAGAGCCTTCAACTCTTCCAGGGTATACGCCATACCGCTGGGGTTGGACGGGCTGTTGATCACAAACAGCCTGGTGCGCTCTGTAATTGCGCTTTCGAGCTGTTCCGGGGTGATTTTGAAACGGGTTTCAGGACCGGTTTCGAGAATAACCGGCTTGCCTTCTGCCACCAGAACCATATCCGGGTAGGATACCCAATACGGAGCCGGAATGATGGCCTCATCGCCAGGGTTCAGTGTGGCAAGTGCGAGGTTGAAAAAGCTCTGTTTGCCACCACTGGATACCAGTATCTGGTTCGGCTCGTAGTCCAGCCCGTTGTCGCGCTTGTATTTCGCTATGATGGCCTTTTTCAGCCCGGGAGTACCGTCCACTGCCGTGTATTTGGTCTGCCCGTTACGAATGGCCTCAATCGCGGCTTCCTTGATGTGCTCCGGGGTATCGAAATCCGGTTCTCCGGCGCCCAGCCCGATAATATCCTGGCCGGCGGCCCTGAGCTCTGCGGCTTTGTTGGTAACCGCCAGGGTGGGAGATGGCTTGATTGCCTGTACACGGGTGGAAAGTTGAAGGTCCAAACTTGCGCTCCTTAAAGATGCGTCTGACAGGGCAACAGTTTCCATGGGGCGGCACAAAGCCGTCAACACGGGCTGTTTAACCCGTGGATGTTACCATGAGAGTTTCGCAACGATAAGTTCCCCGCGAGGGTGGAGGTAGATCAGTGGCCAGGTTTAAAGTGGATTCGCCCTATAAGCCCGCCGGCGACCAGCCCAGGGCGATAGAAGCGCTGGTGGATGGTATTGAATCGGGGCTGGCACACCAGACCCTGCTTGGGGTGACCGGCTCGGGCAAGACCTTCACCATTGCCAATGTGATTGAACGCATCCAGCGTCCGACGATTGTCATGGCCCACAATAAGACCCTGGCCGCCCAGCTGTATGGGGAGTTCAAGGAGTTTTTTCCAGACAATGCGGTGGAGTACTTCGTATCCTACTACGACTACTATCAGCCGGAGGCCTACGTCCCCTCATCGGATACGTTCATTGAGAAAGACGCCTCGGTAAACGAGCATATCGAGCAGATGCGCCTGTCGGCCACCAAAGCGCTGCTGGAGCGGGACGACGCCATTATCGTTGCCACGGTTTCGTCCATCTACGGTCTGGGTGATCCCCAGTCCTACCTGAAAATGATGCTGCACCTGGACCGGGGTGATCCCATTGATCAGCGCACCATTCTGCGACGGCTGGCCGAGCTGCAGTACACCCGTAACGATATGGAATTCCACCGGGCCAATTACCGGGTGAGGGGGGATGTCATCGACGTGTTCCCGGCGGAATCTGAAAAAGAAGCGGTGCGTATCGAGCTGTTTGATGATGAGGTAGACAACCTCAGCTATTTCGATCCCCTGACCGGGGAAGTCCTGAGGCGGGTTCCCCGGGTTACCATCTACCCCAAAACTCACTATGTGACGCCCCGGGAAACCGTGCTGGGGGCCATTGAACGGATCAAGGTGGAGCTGGACGAGCGGCTAAAGCAACTTCGGGACAACAACCGGCTGGTGGAAGCCCAGCGCCTGGAGGAGCGGACCCGCTCCGATATCGAAATGATGCTGGAGCTGGGCTACTGCAACGGTATCGAGAACTACAGCCGCTATCTCTCCGGGCGAGAGCCAGGTCAGGCGCCGCCCACACTGTTCGACTACATTCCGCCCAATGCACTGCTGGTGGTTGATGAGTCCCACGTCACCATTCCCCAGATCGGCGCCATGTACAAGGGAGACCGCTCCCGGAAGGAAACTCTCGTGGAATACGGTTTCCGCCTGCCATCGGCGCTGGACAACCGGCCCATGCGATTTGATGAATGGGAACGCATTGCGCCCCAGATGATCTTTGTCTCGGCAACGCCCGCTAAATACGAGGAAGAACACGCGGGCCAGGTGGTGGAGCAGGTAGTCCGGCCCACCGGCCTGCTGGACCCCGAGATTGAGGTGCGCCCGGCATCCACCCAGGTGGATGATCTGCTCGGGGAAATCCGTGAGCGGGTCGCGGTTCAGGAACGGGTACTGGTAACCACCCTGACCAAGCGTATGGCGGAAGATCTGACGGACTTCCTAATGGAGCACGACGTGCGGGTGCGTTATCTGCACTCGGACATCGATACGGTAGAGCGGGTCGAAATCATACGAGACCTCCGCCGGGGTGAATTCGATGTGCTGGTGGGTATAAACCTGCTGCGGGAAGGTCTTGATATGCCAGAGGTGTCACTGGTGGCCATTCTGGACGCCGACAAGGAAGGCTTCCTGCGGTCGGACCGGTCACTGATCCAGACCATTGGCCGGGCTGCCCGTAACGTTAACGGCAAGGCCATCCTCTACGGGGACCAGATCACCGGCTCCATGCAGCGGGCCCTCGACGAGACACGCCGCCGGCGGGCGAAGCAGATCGCCTTTAACGAGGAGCATGGCATCACGCCTAAGGGGCTCAACAAGAAGATTTCGGACATTATGGAAGGTGCCCCTGGTTCTGGCAGTCGGGGTGGTCGCCGCCGGGCTGAGCGCCCCGGTCAGAAGGCCGCGGAAGAGGCCGAGAAGTATCAGGTCAAAGTTAAGGGCAAGTCATCCGAGGAGCTGCTGAAGGAGATCACCCGGCTCGAGGACGACATGTATAAAGCGGCCGCCGACCTGGACTTTGAAACTGCTGCCCGGATCCGGGATGAGATCGCTGAGCTCAAGGAAGCAACCGTCAGGCTGGGCTGATCTTTCCTTAAGGCGTTCGTTTCGGGCCGACAATGACCGCAGCCTGCAGGGGCTGGCTGCGGCCATACCGTGACATGCGATCGAAGATGCGACGGTCTATGGGCAGGTACTGATTGTCGGCAATGGTCTCGCCGTCCTCCACATTGACTTCCGGGTCGTGCAGATAGACGAACTGATCGTCCACGGCGCAAACGGTAACCCAGTGAGGCACCCGGCTGCGGTTCAGCTGCCAGGTGCTGATCAGAATGACTGGCACCTGACCGGCCCGCAGAGCGCGCTCGATTTCCTCAAGGGTCAGGGGATCATGATGGAGTTCGATGCCGGTCTGGCCGATGTCGTGCAGGAAGCCTTCGTGGACCAGCTCCAGCACTCTCTTCTTATCCGGACTGCGTACGGTTTCCCGGAACAGAGGTCCTTCCTGGCTTATCCATGCCGTGGCGTTAAAGCCCCGGTTCCAGGCGGACAGCGCCAGGCCGTGGGGGCCGCAGCCGCCGTGGCCGGCCAGCATGAAGATGGTGGTGGCTTCCCGCCAGATCCGCAGCTCTTCCAGGGTGGTGAGAGGCTGTCTTTCATCCACCGCCGACATGGCCATCAGTAGTGAAGCCGGGCCGCAGGTAAAGTCTGTCGTCTGTGGGTAGTAGGGAATGGCCGGAAACTCGGCAGAAGGCTCATAAAACAGAATTCGCCGCTCAAACCGCAGGGCGTCCTGGTGATCCTGATAGTAGTCGCGAAGGGTGCCAAAGCGGCGATAGCCCAGTCGCTCATACAGCGCGATGGCGGCGGGGTTGTCGGTGCGAACCTCCAGGCGCATCACGATCCGCCCGGCCTTTGCGGCCTGCCTTTCAGCTTCCCGCACAATCGCTTCGCCAAGCCCCGCGCCACGCCATTCCGGGGCGACAGCAATGGAATAGATCCGCGCCATGCGGGTGTTGGTCTTCATCAGCACCAGGCAGTAACCCGCCAGTTGACCCTGATGCTCAGCCAGCAGTAACCGGTCCCGGGGCATATCGATAAAGCGGCGGAAGCTGCGCCGTGAAATACGATCCGTGTGAAAACAGCGGTCTTCCAGCGCGACCAGGCTATCCAGGTCGTCGGCGGTGGCGAGGCGAAAGCTGGACTGAATCATGGGGCAACCCCGCAGGAACGATGAAATCCTGACTATTATGAGGCAGACAGCCAACTACCGGATAGCGCCAGCTCATGCGTAAAAGCACGCATCCTGCTGCTATTGCTGAATCCCGGACCCGATATTACTGTAGCGCCAACAGGGGCGCGGGTGCCCACGCTGGCCGGAGGCCTTCTGAATGTCACGTTTGCTGCTTGTAGTTGACCATGCCCGGGATTGGGCGCCTTATTATCCCAGCGAAGACTTGCTGACCTTTGACCAATACCTGCAGTTTTCAGCGCCTACCCATAGCCGGGTTCGGGTTATTAACCTGTGCCAGAGCGCCCGCTATCTGAGCCAGGGCTATTACTGTTCGCTGCTGGCCGAGGCCCGGGGTCACCATGTGGTGCCGTCCGTGATGACTCTGAATGATCTGGGGCGCAAAGGGTTGTTCTCGCTGCAGCTGGAGGAACTGGACCCATCGGTGATCCAGTGGCTGAATGCTGCCGCCGAGGATGTCGCCCCTGACGGCAAGGGCGTGCGTACGGTGCGGGTGCGCACCTATTTCGGCCAGGCGGAAGTGCCGGATCTCAAGCCCGTCGCCCGGGCACTGTTTGAGCGTTTTCCCTGTCCCATACTGGAAGTCACCTTTGGCCATCACAAGGGCAAGGGGTGGCAGATCGACGCCATGAAACCCGCAGCGCCCGCGGACCTGACTGAGAGCCAGCAGGATGTGTTTGCCGCTGCTCTTGACCGCTTCAGCAGCATTATCTGGCGCAAGCCCCGCACCCGGAGACACTATCGGTTTGATCTGGCCATGCTGGTCAATCCCGACGAAGAGATGCCCCCCAGTGATGAGGTGGCTCTGAGCCGGTTTGAAAAGGCCGGACGCAAGCTCGGCATTAACGTGGAGCGCATCAGTCGCCGGGACTATATGC
>JAJUHY010000260.1 GCA_029265735.1 Marinobacter segnicrescens
GGAAAAAAAGCAGGGCGACCGCAAGGGTCCCAATCAATGACAGGGCTTCGGCAGTCTCTCCCCGTACCGGGATTACTGTTGCCAGCACGATGGCACCCAAAAGCAGCAGGGTAAAGCTATCCAAACGCCACTTCATGTCAAAGACTCTTTCAGAACCATTAATTTTACATCACAGCAGAAGGCGTAAAACTGTGTCTATACTGCCAGGTAGACGGCTCTCTGAACCCCTCTCATAAACAAACTGGAGGACGTTATGGATAAACCGGTTCACGTCTTGTCTGATCTCTTCGATCAGCTCGGTCTCCCCAGCGATAACGATGCCATTGAGGCGTTTATCGCGGAACACCGGCCGCTGCCTGAGAGCGTGCTTCTTGCAGACGCCCCTTTCTGGAATGAGGGCCAGCGGCGGTTCCTGAAGGAAGAATGGGAAGAAGATGCCGATTGGGTTCCGCTGGTGGACACCTTGAATACCCGTCTGCGCTGAGACGGGTAGAAAGATTCGGCCAGCGTATCAGTAGCGCAGCAGCACTGATCCCCAGGTGAAGCCGCCGCCGAAGGCCTCCAGAAGGACGACTTCATTGCGCTTGATCCGCCCATCCCGAACTGCGACGTCCAGCGCCAGCGGTATCGATGCTGCAGACGTATTGCCGTGCTTGTCCACGGTAATCACCACCTGTTCCATGGGCATATCCAGCTTTCGTGCGGTGGCTGCAATGATGCGAAGATTTGCCTGATGAGGCACCAGCCAGTCCACGTCGGACTTCTGCATATTATTGGCGGCAAGGGTTTCGTCCACGATCTTGCCCAGGGTATTAACGGCGACCTTGAAGACCTCGTTACCCTTCATCTCGATAAATGCCTGGCCGGCCTTGACCTGGTCATAGTTTGAGGCAATGCCGCAAGGCACATGCAACAACTCTTCGTATCGGCCATCGGCATGAATGTGGCTGGACAGAATGCCGGTTTCTTCGCTGGCTTCCAGAATGACCGCTCCGGCGCCGTCACCGAACAGCACACAGGTGCCGCGATCTTCCCAGTTCACAATGCGAGAAAAGACTTCCGCGCCGACAACCAAAGCCTTGCGGCTGGCTCCGGTACGAATGAACTTGTCCGCAACCGACAATGCATAGACGAAACCACTGCAGACAGCCTGAATGTCAAACGCCGGACACCCCTGAATACCCAGCCGGGCCTGAAGAATACAGGCGGAACTGGGGAAAATCTTGTCCGGGGTCGAGGTGGCAAAAACGATAAGGTCGATATCGTGTAGATCGATACCGGCCGCTTCTGCAGCTCGCCGGGACGCCACTTCCGCCAGGTCAACCGTAGTCTGATCCGCCGCCGCAATGTGACGCTGTGCAATGCCGGTACGCTCTCTGATCCACTGATCCGAGGTGTCTACCATGCTTTCCATTTCTTTATTAGTCAGTACCTTTTCCGGCAGGTACGAGCCTGTGCCGGCAATTCGAGCGTATACCATGTGCGACGTTCCCGGATTACAGAATGGTGTCAAAAGTCGAAGATTATGAATGCATCCTACACTGTTACAAGCGTCCCGGGTTATTAGCGATTTGTCAAAGAGCCCCGGACGAACTTTTATGGTCAGGCCAGCTTACGGAAATATGGACGACTGGCAACTTGACCGGGCCCAGAGTACCAGCCTTTACTGAACAGAGTGAGGCCTGTTTGCGCAGGCACCAAGGGCAAGGATAAGTCCCGGCAGTTAGTCATCAATAATCGCAATGGCTACGGGGTGATTCAGATAACGCTCAACAACCCCCATAGAGAGCGAGCCATGGCACACGCAGAACACCTGTACCCGGTTCCCGTGGAGGAACCCAACGCACCTGAAGACTGGCTGGAACCCTACCGTCAAGTTCGCGCGGTTACCGAACGTCTCTGTAGTCCATTGGAGACCGAAGACTACGTTATCCAGAGCATGAATGATGTCAGCCCGCCCAAATGGCACCTGGCGCACGTCACCTGGTTCTTCGAGACCTTCCTTCTCAAACCTTATCTGAGAGGGTATGTTCCCCTCAACGACGCCTTTGATCACCTCTTCAATTCCTACTACGAAACCCACGGTGAACCCTTTCCCAGACCGCAACGAGGAGTGTTGTCCAGACCCACCGTTTCTGAGGTCTATCGCTACCGGCACTACGTGGATGAGGCCATGGGCCTGCTACTGAGCAACCCACCCCTCAAGCATACCCGTGCCATCGCCGAGCGGACGTGCCTGGGAGTCCACCATGAGCAGCAGCATCAGGAGTTGCTGGTCATGGACATCAAACACATTCTGGCCCAGAACCCGCTACGTCCGGTCTATACCAGGCGTTTACAGGAGCCGCCGCCCCGGCATCCGATCGCCATGGGCTGGTATCGTTACGATGGTGGTGTGGTACCGATTGGTCTCAGTCCGGGTGTTACCGATTTCGCCTACGATAACGAGCAGCCGGCCCATCGACAGTTCCTGGAACCTTACGAACTCGCTACCCGGCCCGTTACCAATAAGGAGTTCCTCCATTTCATAGAGCAGGGCGGTTATCGGGATCCCGCGCTCTGGCTGTCCGAAGGGTGGAAACTGATCAATGATGAAGGCTGGGAGGCCCCCCTGTACTGGCGCCGGGAAGAAGGCCACTGGTGGCATTTCACCTTGAGGGGCTGGTGTCCGGTGGACCCGGATGCACCCGTTTGTCATGTCAGCTTTTATGAAGCCGATGCGTTTGCCCGCTGGGCGGGCGCGCGCCTGCCCACCGAAGCTGAGTGGGAGCATGCGGCCCGACACTCACCCAACCGCAACGGCAACTTTCTCGACAGTGGATATCTGCAGCCCGTAGGTGCCCGGGTGCGCCATGACTTTGATAAACGCCGTCCGGGCCAGCTCCTGGGTGACGTCTGGGAATGGACGGGCAGCGCTTACCGACCCTACCCCGGGTTTGAACCCCTGTCTGGCAGTCTTGGGGAGTACAACGGCAAATTCATGTCAGGACAGATGGTGTTGAGGGGAGGGTGCTGCGCCACTCCGGCCAGCCATATCCGAGCCACCTACCGTAATTTCTTCCCGCCATCGGCCCGCTGGGCCTTTTCCGGATTCCGTCTAGCCAGGGAGGCCCGCCAGTGAGCGCCGTAACCGTTCAGTTTCACAACCAGTTACCAGAGAAGAACGTACCGACCATGGCCGAGGAGGTGCTGGCTGGACTCACCTCGAGTCCGAAATACTGCTCTCCTAAATTCCTCTATGATCAAAAGGGGTCGGAGCTTTTTGAAAAAATCTGTCAACTTCCGGAATATTATCCGACGCGCACTGAAGAGGCGATTCTGCGGCGCGCCGTGCCCGAGATCGCCAACCTGGCAGGCCCTGGCGCCACCCTGGTGGAGTTCGGCAGTGGGGCCAGCCTCAAGGTCCGACTACTGCTGGAATGTCTCTCCGTTGATCGCTATCTCGGTATTGATATCTCGCGGGACTTTCTCATGGAAAGCACTCGTCGGTTGGCCGCGGACTATCCCTGGCTCGAAGTTCATGCCAGCTGTGCCGATTTTACGCAGCCGCTGAGCCTGCCCGAGGGTATGGACTCAAGCCGTCTGGTGGGCTTTTTCCCGGGCTCCAGTATCGGCAATTTTACGCCAGAGGACGCGGAGGCGTTTCTGTTCGGTCTGCATCGCCTCTTGCCACCCGGCAGCGGCTTATTGATCGGCGTGGATCTGGTCAAGGATCAGAAAACACTAGAGA
>JAJUHY010000031.1 GCA_029265735.1 Marinobacter segnicrescens
ATCCGCCCGGCACCCAGGGACCTGGCCCAGGCATTGAACGCGGTATCCCCCGCGGCATACATCATGTCGTAAACCACGGTTTCTGCGGTAATCAGACTGTCGGGTATCGGTGGCAGGTCCCCCTGCAGGCTGGCACTGGTGCCATTAATGATGACATCAAACGGGCCGGCAACCTGCTCAAATCCGGTGGCGTCCAGGGCAATGCCTTCGGCTTCATCCCGGAACAGGGACACCAGCGCCCCGGCTTTGGCTACCGTACGGTTGGCGATGGTCAGTGCAACGGGGCGCTCTGATAGCAGGGGGCCCAGCACCCCACGCGCCGCACCGCCCGCGCCCAGCACCAGAATGCGCCGCCCTGCAAGTTTTACGTCCGCATTCACCACCAGGTCAGTGACCAGTCCGACGCCATCGGTATTGTCTGCCACCAGTCGGTCCTGCTCATCCAGATACAGGGTATTGGCAGCGCCGGCCTTTTCAGCACGAGAACTGCCGGCATCCGCCAGTTGCCAGGCCTGCTCCTTGAACGGCACCGTGACGTTAAGGCCTTTACCGCCCCTGGCAAAAAACGAGGTTACCGTTTGCCCAAAGCCGTCCAATGGTGCCTGAATCGCCGTGTACTCCACGGCCTCGCCGGTTTGAGCTGCGAACAGACTATGTATCCGTGGCGATTTGCTGTGGTTAATGGGATTACCCACCACCGCATAGATATCATTCGCCATCTTCACCCTCCAGCCAGTCGCGACCGGTAAGAAAGTGTTCGGTGAGACGGGCCTCTTCGGAGCCCGGCTCCGGCTGGCGGTTATAGTCCCAGCGTACCAGCGGCGGCAGTGACATCAGGATGGATTCGGTTCGGCCACCGGACTGAAGGCCGAACAGGGTGCCGCGGTCGTGGACCAGATTGAATTCCACGTAGCGGCCACGGCGATAGAGCTGGAACTCCCGCTCCCGCTCGCCCCAGGGCGTGTCCTTGCGCCGCTGGACAATCGGCTCGTAGGCAGCAATAAAACTGGAGCCCACGGACTGCATGAACGCGAAATCGTCGGTAAAGCTGCCGGTGTTGTGGTCGTCAAAAAACAGCCCGCCGACACCCCGTGGCTCCTGCCGGTGACTCAGGTAGAAATACTCGTCACACCACTTCTTGTAGCGGGGATAGACATCCGCTCCGAAGGGCTGACAGGCATTGCGGGCGGTCTCGTGCCAGTGGATACAGTCTTCCTCGAAGCCATAGTAGGGGGTGAGGTCGTAGCCACCACCGAACCACCACACCGGTTCCCCATCTGCCGGCCTCGCAATAAAAAACCGTACGTTGGCGTGGGAGGTGGGCACATAGGGATTCTGCGGATGCAGGACCAGAGACACGCCCATGGCTTCCCAGGGCGCGCCGGCGAGATGGGGACGGTGGGCTGTGGCAGACGGGGGCATCCGGTCTCCGGTTACCCGGGAGAAATTGACGCCACCTTTTTCAAACACGTTGCCTTCGGCGATTACCCGACTGATGCCGCCTCCACCTTCCGGACGGTCCCAGGCATCGGTCTGGAACCGGGCCTTGCCATCAAGGGTCTCCAGCCGCTCACAGATGCTTTCCTGCAGTGTCAGCAGGTATTGGTGAACCGCCTGGGCATCAGGCGCTGCAGAATCTGTCATCGGGCCTCCTATCGCAGTATCTGGCCGGTGGTAATATCAATGATCGAACTGGGCTGCTCTTCGTCGCCCAGGGCTCCGGCCACCAGCAGATCGATGCCGGTGGGGAAGTAGCCACGAACCTGATCAGCCGTCCGCGCGGGAAGCTGACCGGCGGGATTACAGGATGTGGACACCAGG
Source organism: Marinobacter segnicrescens (assembly GCA_029265735.1). Lineage (GTDB taxonomy): Bacteria > Pseudomonadota > Gammaproteobacteria > Pseudomonadales > Oleiphilaceae > Marinobacter > Marinobacter segnicrescens_A. The sequence goes on from JAJUHY010000031.1 coordinate 1,822, forward strand.
GGCTTCCCCGCAAGCTGGCAGAGTTGCTGCACCAGCGGATGGGCGCTGACCCGTACCGCAATGCTTTCATGGTCGCCCTTTACCCAGCTGGGGATCTGCTGCTTTACATCCGGTATTACGCAGGTGACCGGCCCCGGCCAGCGGGCCGCTGCACGCTCACGCAAATCCATTGGCAGAGGGTCCAGCAGGAACCCGACCTGCGCCACCGATGCTGCCACCAGAATCAGCCCCTTGGCCCTGGGCCGCTGCTTCAGGGCCAGTATGGTCTCGACGGCTGTTTCGCTCCAGGGGTCGCAGCCCAGCCCCCAGACTGCTTCAGTAGGGTAGGCAATAACACCATGGCGATGGATGACCTCCAGCAACTGCTGGCGGCCGGAGTGAGTGGCAATGTTGACGGTTGCAGTCATGATGCTCCGCTGACGATAGCTGCAGCAACCGGAAACCCCGGTCAGACATCAGACGGTGGCCTGCAGGACCCGCTGATACCCGCCGGGAACGGACTCGATCAGCCCGTCCATCTCCAGCAGCAACAGGGACTGCATCAGCTGGTCAGCGGGCAGTCCCGTGGCAGTACAAAGTTGATCGGTGGAGCGAGGATCATACCCGAAAGCCTTTAATACCGCGATTTCCCGATTGGCCAGATGAGCAGGCATGGGCGCCGCCGACGGCTTGCTGGCAAACAGGTCCGGCGTTACTGGTGCCGGCTTTTTGACCGGGCGTGGCGCTGGGGGTGCCGGAGGCTGGTTCCACCAGGCGGAGAGTTCCTCTTCAATATCGTCAATCGTTTCCACCAGCCGGGCGCCCTGGCGTATCAGGGAATGGCAGCCCCGGGCGAGCGGGTTGTGGATAGAGCCCGGAATGGCAAAAACTTCCCGGCCCTGCTCAAGGGCCAGCCGGGCGGTAATCAGCGAGCCCGATTTCAGGCCCGCTTCCACCACCAGAATGCCCCGGCTCAGACCGCTGATAATACGGTTGCGTTTGGGAAAGTGGCCGGATTTAGGGCCAGTCCCCGGTGGGTGCTCTGACACCAGTAGTCCCCGGGTGACGATCTGCTCCGTCAGCTCCTCGTGACCCCGGGGATAGATCACATCAGCTCCGGTGCCTACCACTGCCACGGTATCACCGCCTGCAGACAGCGCACCGGCATGGGCGGCACCATCGACGCCCTGTGCCAGACCGCTGGTGACGGCATATCCTTTATGGGCCAGAGCCGCAGCAAATTGCCAGGCATGGTCCAGCCCGGCCCGGGTAGCGTTACGGGACCCGACGATCGCCAGCTGAGGCCGGAGCAGAAGCTCGCTGCGGCCGCGAACATACAACACTGGTGGCGCGTCCTGGATATGTCGCAGTGACTCAGGATAAGCATCTTCACCCCAGCCGATCAGCTGGATGTCTTTCTGCTGGCATACCGCAAATACCTGCGCCACCGCAGCCAGGGGCGGAAAGGCCAGATCCTGTTGCTGCCAGGCTGCCATCAGCGCCCGGGCATCAGGCATGACTCCGAAGGATTTCTGGGTGGTGGGTGATGCCGACAGCAGGTCGCGGGGATCGTCCAGGGAGTCGCAGACAGCCGTCCAGCGTTTACCACTGAAACGGGGCAACATGGATAGCAGTAGCCAGGGGGATGCTGAGCTGGTGAAAAAAGACGTTTCAAATTCAGAGAGAACAGCCAGGGCAGACCTCCTTGTTGAAATGCTCCGGCAGACTCAGCCGCCTGCTGTTGAGCCCGGGCTGCCGTCCTGGCAGCCCGGTTTTGTTCCGGGTCAGCGCCCGTCAGAACTCATGTTCAGGGATTGGTGACCTTGTCGCCGACCGACAGCGCACGAGTAGCTTTCAGAATCAGGCCATAACTGAGCTTTTCGTGGGTCTGGAATACCATCAGCAGGCCTGCACGCTCGTCCGGCAGCTGAACCAGCTCGCCAGTGACCGGGTCCTTGGCGCGATTGCCAGCCTTGAGCACTGCCAGCACGTTACCCACCTCCAGGCCATCACGGGCACCGCGGTTCAGTACCACCACGTTGTACTGCCCGATCTGGGTGACACCGGACTCCACGGCAATCATCCTGCCTTCAATATCGCCGTCCGGTGCGCTGGGCGTAAAGCTGGTATTGATGCGACGGTCTTCCTGAGCCAGCAGCCGGTCTTCAATGCGCACTTCCTCACGGGTCCGGGACAGCTGGACGGTGAGGATATCGCCTTGCTCATCAACAATACTTCCGTCCCCGATGGAGCGGGCCTCCAGCCCCAGGAACTCACCGGTATCCGGATCAACATGGGCCCGGCTCTTGCGGAACAGACCGACATTGCGGGCAGGGGCCTTGCCCCGGGCATAGACCCGGTCGCCGGCACCGCTGATGATGCGTTTTTCCTGACCTTCGAGGATATAAGGCGCGTTGTTCAGCTCTTCCTCAGTCACGATCCGGGTCTTGGTGAGGAAGCTCTCAATGGCGTCCAGCGGAATGGCCGGGATCGGAGTGTCGATCGGCTCTGACCGGATCTGGGGCGACAGTCTGATCACGCCACTGCTGGCTTTGGTCAGATGAGGCTTGCCGTCGATATAGACCAGCGCAAGCTCATCCCCCGGATAAATCAGGTGCGGGTTGTTCACCTGCGGGTTCACGTGCCAGATTTCCGGCCAGTACCAGGGGTTGTTCAGAAAGCGGGATGATATGTCCCACAGGGTATCGCCCTTTTTCACGGTGTAACGCTCGGGGTGATCAGACCGGAACTCCGGGCCCTGTGCCTGAGCCCAGGAGGCTGTCAGCAACATCAGAGCTGCGAGAGCGTACAGCAGTTTCCTCATCATAGAATCCTTCATCGCGCGTGCCTTGAAAGCGAACTTCCTCTTTAACTGCCAGAACACTGTAAAGCTGCAATGCTTTTTCAGTGACTGCCAGAGGAAAGCCAAAACAGAATGATCGTAAATTCTTCTCTTAATTATTAGTTTCTGACTATCGCCTGATCAGTTTGTATTCAATCGATCTTCGGGGGATAATAAGACAATATCGTGCCGCATCGCCATGAATACAGAGTTTCCGCTTCGGTTATCATAGCGGGCAGGCGGCAAAAATCGCGGTACACGATCGCATTTTGTGACACCAGCCAGAGATCTTTCCCGATACTGGCAACTCAGGCAAGTACAGCAACTATGATTCTGAATATTCTTGAATATCCCGATCCCAGACTGCGGACCATTGCAAAGCCGGTGGACAAAGTCACCGACCGGCACCGCAAGCTGATCGACGACATGTTCGAGACCATGTATGACGCTCCCGGAATCGGTCTGGCTGCCACTCAGGTCAACGTTCATGAGCAGATCATTGTCATGGACCTGTCCGAGGACCGGAGCGAACCCCGGGTGTTCATCAATCCGGAAGTGGAAGTGCTCGATGGCGACTATCAGGCCATGCAGGAGGGTTGCCTTTCGGTACCGGGTTTCTACGAAGACGTCGAGCGCATCGAGCATGTGCGGGTAAAAGCCCTGGACTACGATGGCAAACCGTTTGAACTGGAGGCTACCGGGCTGCTGGCAGTGTGCATTCAGCACGAGATGGACCACCTCAACGGCAAGCTGTTCGTGGATTACCTGAGCGCTCTCAAGCGTAATCGCATTCGTAAAAAGCTGGAAAAGCTCCAGAAGAAAAGCGCCTGACCTGACAGGTCAGCCGTGGTAAAAAGAACCGGGTGTGAGCACCCGGTTTTTTCGTTTGCAAACGCCGCCAGAAACAGGACATCACTGTGCGAATCGTCTTTGCCGGAACACCAGATTTTGCAGCAGTCGCCCTTCAGGCCCTGCTGAAAACCGACCACGACATTATTGCTGTCTATACCCAACCCGACCGGCCCGCAGGCCGGGGGCGCAAGCAGCAGTTCGGCCCCGTCAAGCAGACAGCAGTCAACGCCGGCATTCCGGTCTATCAGCCCGAATCCCTTAAATCTCCCGAGGAACAGCAGCAGCTTCGTGAACTGGCACCGGACATTATGGTGGTGGCGGCTTATGGCCTGATCCTGCCACAGGCGGTGCTGGATATCCCGCCACGGGGCTGCCTTAACATCCACGCCTCCATTCTGCCCCGCTGGCGGGGCGCTGCCCCTATCCACCGGGCTATCGAGGCCGGAGATGCCGAAACCGGCATCACCATCATGCAGATGGACGCCGGCCTCGACACCGGCGCCATGCTGCTGAAGCACCGCACCCCGATTCATGACGACGACACCGGCGGCAGCCTCCATGACCGGCTCGCGGAGATGGGCGGGACGGCAATCGTGGAAGCCCTGGCCGCCCTGGAGTCCCGTGGCCTGACGCCGGAGCCCCAGAACGAAGCCGATGCCACTTACGCCCATAAACTGAGCAAGGAAGAGGCCCGTATCCAGTGGCAGGACGACGCTGGGGTTATCGCTCGCAAGGTACGCGCCTTCAACCCATGGCCGGGTACCGACAGCGAGCTTGACGGCCAGCGCATCCGCATTCACGAGGCTCAGCCCCTGCCGGATGCCAGCAAGGCACAGCCCGGAACGGTGCTGGCCCGGGAGCGCAGCGGTGTTGATATTGCCTGCGGCAACGGCATTCTCCGGGTCACCCGGGTTCAGCTGCCCGGTACCCGGGCGATGTCGGTTTCCGATCTGATCAACGGCGGCAAACCGGTACTCGAACCCGGCCAGGTACTGCGCTGATGAGCCGCGACCTGCCTCTTCGCGCCGCCGCGGCTCAGGTCATCCAGGCCGTGGAGCAGGGTGAGTCCCTGAGTCAGTGCCTGCCCAGAATGGCAGAAACCCTGGACCCGGACTTACGGCCCCAGCTGCAGGCCTTGTGCTACGGCACCTGCCGCTGGTTTCACCGGCTCAACGCGGAGCTTGAGAGCCGCCTGCGCAAACCCCTGCGCCGCCAGGACCGGGTTGTTCACCATCTGATGCTGGTCGCCCTGTTCCAGTTACGCTTCAGCGAAAACGCGCCCTACGCCATCCTTAACGAGACCGTCGAAGCCTGCAAGGCGCTGGGAAAAACGCCTCTGGCCGGCCTGGTGAACGGCGTATTGCGCGCGGCAGAGCGGGAAGGCGCACCGGAACCGGAAACCGATGAGGCCCGCTACAGCCATCCTGGCTGGATGATTGCCAAACTGCGCCACAACTGGCCCGAGCAATGGGACCAGCTCCTCGATGCCAACAACATTCAGGCGCCCATGACCCTGCGGGTGAATACCCGCAAGGGTTCCCGGCAGGACTACCTGACCCGGCTGGAAGAGGCCGGCATCGCCGCCCGCCCCACCCGGTTTGCGGCCCATGGCATTCAGCTTGAACGACCAGTACCCGTAGAGCTGCTGCCGGGTTTTGCCGATGGCGATGCCAGTGTGCAGGACGAAGCCGCACAGCTGTGTACCCAGTGGCTGCTGCCGCGGCCAGGGCAACGTATTCTCGACGCCTGCGCTGCGCCAGGGGGCAAGACCTGCGCGATTCTTGAGGTCGCTGACAATCAAGCCGAAGTCATCGCTCTGGACGAGTCCGCCGACCGCCTGCCGCGCATTCAGGAGAATCTCGACCGCCTGCAACTATCTGCCACCCTGCATCAGGCAGACGCCAGCAAGGTCGCAGACTGGTGGGACGGGGTTCCGTTCGATGGCATTCTGCTGGACGTGCCCTGCAGCGCCACCGGGGTCATTCGCCGGCATCCGGACATCAAGCTGCTGCGCCGGGAAACCGACATCACGCCGCTGGCAGAAATCCAGTTCGACCTGCTGGTCAACCTGTGGACCACGCTGAAACCCGGTGGTCGACTGGTCTATGCGACCTGCTCGATTTTTCCTCAGGAAAACAGTCGGATCATCCAGCGCTTCCTGAAACAGCAGACGGATGCCACGCTGATGGCAGCTGATGTGCCCTGGGGACAGGACACAGGCTACGGCCGGCAGCTGTTCCCGGACCCGGACAGCCATGACGGGTTTTTCTACGCCTGCCTGACCAAAGACGAGCCCGGAGAATCCTCTTGAAGATCATTATCCTCGGAGCCGGGCAGGTGGGTGGCAGCCTGGCGGAGAATCTTGCCAACGAGGCCAACGACATTACCGTGATCGACAAGGATGGCGTGCGTTTGCGGGAGCTGCAGGACCGGCTGGATATCCGCACGGTTCACGGGCTCGCCTCTTACCCTACCGTACTGCGCCAGGCCGGCGCTGAAGATGCGGACATGCTCATCGCAGTTACCAACTCGGACGAAACCAATATGGTTGCCTGTCAGGTGGCTTACTCCCTGTTCCGCACACCATCGAAAATCAGCCGGGTTCGCGCCAACGCTTACCTGGCCCGCAAGGAACTGTTCGGAGAGAACGGCTTTCCGGTGGATGTACTGATCAGCCCCGAACATCTGGTCACCCAGCATATATCCCGGCTGATCGAGTATCCGGGCGCGCTGCAGGTTCTGGAATTCTCCCAGGGTCTGGTACGACTGGTAGCCATTCGCGCCACCGAAGGAGGCCCGCTGGTGGGCCGTGAGCTTTCCTACCTGCGCACCCATATGCCCCGCATCGAGACGCGGGTGGCGGCTATCTTCCGCAAGGACCGGCCCATTATTCCCAAAGGCGACACCATCATCGAAGACGGTGACGAGGTGTTCTTTATCGCCGGAGCCGATCATATCCGCTCGGTCATGAGCGAACTGCAGCCCCTCGAAAAGCCCTACAAGCGCATTTTTATCTGCGGCGGCGGCAATATCGGCCAGCGCCTGGCCCAGTCCCTGGAGAGCCGGTACCAGGTGAAGCTGCTGGAACGAAACCGGGACCGCTGCGTCATGCTGTCGGAAACCCTGCGCAAGACCATCGTGCTCGAAGGCAACGCCGCCAATAAGGATATTCTGCTGGAAGAGAATATCGAGAGCACCGACGTGTTCTGCGCTGTCACCAACGACGATGAAGCCAATATCATGGCGTCGCTGCTGGCGAAGCGGCTGGGCGCCCGCAAGGTGCTGACTCTGATCAATAATCCCGATTATGTGGACCTGATTCAGGGGGGCGAGATTGATGTCGCCATTTCTCCCCAGCAAACCACCATCGGCAGCCTGCTCACCCATGTGCGCAAAGGGGATGTGGTCAACGTGTACTCCCTGCGCCGGGGTGCCGCCGAGGCGATCGAAGCCATCGCCCACGGCGATCACGGGTCGTCCCGGGTGGTGGGCCGACGGCTGGATGAGATCCGCATGCCCCAGGGCACCACCATTGGCGCCATCGTTCGCCATAACGAGGTGCTGATTGCCAATGACAGCCTGACAATACAGCCGGACGATCATGTGATTCTGTTTCTGGTGGACAAACGCCGTATTCGTGAAGTCGAGAAACTGTTCCAGGTCGGGCTGACTTTCTTCTGATGGCAAAGGGACTCTAGATGCGCTTGCCGGTGATCGCTAAGGTGCTTGGCCTGCTGCTGATGCTGTTCAGCCTCACCATGCTGCCGCCTCTGGGTGTTGCGCTGCTGTACGACGATGGCCAGTGGCAGCGCTTCAGTAACGGCCTGATGGTGGTCATGCTGGCCGGGCTGGTGATCTGGCTTCCGTTCCGAAAGGTCAGTGGCGATCTTCGGGTGCGTGATGGCTTTCTGATTACAACCCTGTTCTGGGTTGGGCTGAGCGTGGCCGGCTCGATTCCTTTTTACCTGAGTAATAACGCGCCTTTCAGTTACATCGACGCCCTGTTCGAAGCGGTATCCGGACTGACAACCACCGGCGCTACAGTCATCACCGGCATCGACTCACTGCCCGAATCCATGCTCTGGTACCGCCAGCAACTGCAATGGCTGGGCGGCATGGGGATAATCGTACTGGCCGTCGCCATACTGCCCATGCTGGGTATCGGGGGCATGCAGCTGTACCGGGCCGAAGTGCCCGGCCCGGTGAAAGATAACAAGCTCACACCCCGTATCGGTGAGACCGCCAAAGCGCTGTGGTACATCTACGTGGCGCTGACCGCGCTCTGTGCGCTGGCCTACTGGGCCGCCGGCATGAGCTGGTTTGATGCCATTGGCCATGCCTTTTCCACCCTCGCCCTTGGCGGCTTTTCCACCCATGACGCCAGCATCGGCTATTTCAACAGCACCACGATTGAAATGATCGCTGTGGTCTTTATGGTCATAGCTGGCGCCAACTTCGCGCTGCACTTTATGGCGGCTCGTCAGCGCAGCCTGGGAGTCTACTGGCAGGATTCCGAATTCCGGTTCTATTTCAGCATACTGGCCGGCGTCAGCGTGATTACCGTACTGGTGCTTATCGTGACGGCGACCCTGGACCCGTCCAGTGCCGTTACCAAAGGCATTTTCGAGGTGATCTCCATCGGCTCCACCACCGGCTTCAGCGCGGCGGATTTCAGCCAGTGGCCGCTGATGCTGCCGTTTATGCTGTTCGTGCTGTCCTTTATGGGTGGCTGCGCCGGCTCCACCGGTGGCGGCATGAAAGTCATGCGGGTACTGCTCATCTACCGGCAAGGTGCGCGGGAAATCAAACGGTTATTGCATCCCAATGCCGTAATCCCCGTCAAACTGGGCAACCGTCCGGTGTCCGACCGGGTGCTGCAGGCGGTATGGGGTTTTTTCTCAGTTTACATGTTCATGTTCGTGGCCATGCTGATGATCCTGCTGGCCACCGGCATCGACCAGGTAACCGCCTGGACCGCCGTCGCCGCCACCATGAACAACCTCGGCCCCGGCCTTGGCGACGTCGCCTATCACTACGGCAATCTGAACGACGTCGCCAAATGGGTGCTGTGCTTCGCGATGTTACTGGGACGGCTGGAAGTCTTTACCCTGCTGGTGTTGCTGACTCCGGCGTTCTGGCGGCGATGAGGCGCTCCGGCCGAACCGTTGATTCTGACACTGAAGCCATGCCCAGCATCCCGCATTTTGCCCAAGATCATGCCGGAATCTTAGAAAACCCGCGCCCCGGCGCGTATAATACCGGCCTTTCGATGCGGGCCGGCCCGGTACGTCTTGATTTCAGCCCTCCCGCAACACTCAGACCGACTAGCAGGCATCCGTCGTGACAACCATGGCATCTCAACCGTCAAAACCGGATCTGAAGACCTTTCAGGGTCTGATCCTGGCATTGCAGAATTTCTGGGCGCAGCATGGCTGCGTCATCCTTCAGCCACTGGATATGGAAGTTGGCGCGGGCACTTTCCACCCGGCGACTTTCCTGCGGTCCATTGGTCCGGAAACCTGGAATTCCGCCTACGTGCAGCCCAGCCGGCGTCCAACAGACGGTCGTTATGGTGAGAACCCGAACCGCCTGCAGCACTATTACCAGTTTCAGGTAGTGCTTAAACCCTCACCGGACAATATTCAGGAGCTGTATCTGGACTCCCTGCGGGCACTGGGTCTTGATCCGCTGGTCCACGATATCCGTTTCGTTGAGGACAACTGGGAATCACCCACCCTGGGCGCCTGGGGTCTGGGCTGGGAAATCTGGCTGAACGGTATGGAAGTCACCCAGTTCACCTAC
>JAJUHY010000230.1 GCA_029265735.1 Marinobacter segnicrescens
AGTGCTCTTGCAGCGCTCCTTGGGCGGCAGCGCATAACCCGAACAGCCAAGGAATACCCCGGTGCTGGCGACCCGGATCTGCATATTACGTCCGCAGCTGGGACAGGGGATGTCCGTCTCGGTCGGCGTGTTGGTACGCATGCCGCCTTCGGGCTTTTCGGCCTCCTCCAGCTGCTTGCGGAAGTGGGCATAGAAGTCGTTCAGAACCTTTTTCCAGTCCTCCTGGCCCTCGGCAATTTCGTCGAGGTCGGCTTCCATGCGGGCTGTAAAGTCGAAGTCCATCAGGTTCGGAAACGACTCGAAGAGCCGCTCGGTCACTATGTCGCCCATCTTTTCGGCATAGAACCGCCGGTTCTGGAGGCGCACGTAGCCCCGGTCCTGAATGGTCGAAATAATGGACGCGTAGGTGGATGGCCGACCAATACCCTGCTTCTCCAGCTCCTTGACCAGGCTGGCCTCGGTATAACGGGGCGCCGGCTTGGTGAAGTGTTGGGTCGGGTCGAGTTTGGCCAGATCAAGCACCTCATCTACCTTGATATCCGGCAGCGCAATATCTTCATCCTTTTTGGCGGACTGAGGTGCCGCTTTAAGGAAGCCGTCAAACTTGATTATACGACCCCGGGTGCGCAGTTCGTAGTCACCGTTACTCACCACAATGGAAGTACTGAGGAACTCGGCATCGGCCATTTGGCAGGCCACGAACTGACGCCAGATAAGCTCATACAGTCGCTCAGCATCCTTCTCCAACCCGCTGATATCACTGGCTTTACGCGTAACCTCGGTGGGGCGTATAGCTTCGTGAGCTTCCTGTGCGCCTTCCTTGCTGCCGTACACTCGTGGCGCCTCTGGCAGATACTGATCACCAAACTGCTTAGCGATATAGGCCCGGGCGCTGTTCACCGCATCCTGACTCAGGTTGGTGGAGTCGGTTCGCATATAGGTGATGTACCCAGCTTCGTACAGGCGCTGGGCCAGCATCATGGTTTTCTTGACACTGAAACCCATACGGTTGCTGGCAGCCTGTTGCAAGGTAGAGGTAATGAAAGGCGCTGACGGCCGCGAGCGGGTCGGTTTGTCTTCCCGTTTGGAAACACGGAACTCGCCCTGTTTCAGCCTGGCAACATGCTCATTACTTTGCTGTTCACTCTCAGGCCGGTAGGCCTTGTCCTGATAACGGGTAACTTCGAAACGGACCGGATCGTTCTTCTTTTTAAGGTCGGCATGGAGCTGCCAGTATTCTTCCGGCACAAAACTGCGGATCTGTTTCTCCCGCTCGACGATAAGGCGCACAGCTACAGACTGGACCCGTCCGGCAGAAAGCCCCCGGGCGATTTTTGCCCACAGCAGCGGGGAAACCATGTAGCCCACCACCCGGTCCAGAAAGCGACGGGCCTGCTGGGCGTTCACCCGGTTCTTATCAAGAGTACCAGGCTCTTCAAATGCCGCCTGAATCGCCTTCTTGGTGATCTCGTTAAACACCACCCGGCGATATTTCTCCGGCTCACCGCCAATGGTTTCTTTCAGGTGCCAAGCGATGGCCTCCCCTTCCCGGTCAAGGTCCGTCGCCAGGTAAATGTGCTCGGCGTTTTTAGCAAGCCGTTTAAGCTCGCTGACGACTTTTTCCTTACCGGGCAGGATTTCATACCGTGCCTGCCAGTCCTGGTCTGGATCAACACCCATCCGGGCAATAAGCTGCTCACGGGCTTTACGCTTCTTGTAGGCGGCCTTTTCTTCCGGATCCATCTTCCGGGTCTTGGCAGCCAGGCGGGCGCGCTCTTTGGGGTCTGTGGTGGATCCGCTGCCACTGACGGGCAGATCGCGAATATGACCAACACTGGACTTTACAATGTATTCACTGCCCAGGTATTTGTTGATGGTCTTCGCTTTGGCTGGCGACTCGACAATAACGAGACTTTTACCCATATCAGAGACAATACCCCTGGAATCTGTTCAATATACAGCGGAGGCCTGAACCGCAAAAAAATCAGTAAACTGGACTAACTGCGATGGCCTGCTGATGGCATAGGTGCACTGTTTTACAGTGTCAGCAATGTCAAGACAACCCATTCTTTGATTTTTGGTAAACGGGCCGCTGGTGAATCCGGGCACCGGTCTGACTTGCTGGAGCGGCCCGGAGTCTATCAGAAATTATCCTGTTCTGATGCCTGCCTTGCCGCCGGGCAATGCGGACTCAGCAAAAAAGCCCGGCACTGGGCCGGGCTTGATTCGGACTGCGTCAGATCGGATTACACACGTTCCCAGACGGTGGCAATGCCCTGACCGAGGCCGATACACATGGTGGAGACACCGAATTTGCCACCACGGGCCTGCATGATGTTCAGCAGCGTGGTTGAGATCCGCGCTCCGGAACAACCCAGCGGGTGCCCCAGGGCAATAGCGCCACCATTGAGGTTGACCTTCTCGTCCATTACGTCCAGCAGCTTCAGGTCTTTCAGCACTGGCAGTGACTGCCCTGCGAACGCCTCGTTCAGCTCCCAGAAGTCGATGTCTTCGATGGTCAGCCCGGCACGCTTCAAGGCCTTCTTCGTGGCCGGCACGGGGCCGTAGCCCATAATGGCCGGATCTACGCCTGCTACCGCCATACCAATGATACGCGCCATTGGGGTCAGACCCAGTTCCTGGGCTTTCTCCGCAGACATCAGCAGCATGGCTGAAGCGCCGTCGGTCAGCTGTGAAGACGTACCTGCCGTCACAGTACCGTTTTTCGGGTCGAAGGCCGGTCTGAGCTGGCCCAGGGACTCGGCAGTGGTATCAGGACGGATGGTTTCGTCGTTCTCGATCAGCTTGACGAAGCCGTTCTCATCGTGGCCCTGAATGGGCACGATTTCATTGCGGAAGCGCCCTTCCAGGGTAGCTTCGTGGGCCAGACGATGGGAGCGTGCTCCGAATTCGTCCTGCTGCTGGCGGGTGATGCCGTGCATCTTGGCCAGCATTTCTGCTGTCAGGCCCATCATATTGGAGGCCTTGGCAGAGTACTTGGACGATGCCGGGTTGTGGTCGAAACCTTCAGTCATGGGTACGTGACCCATGTGCTCCACGCCACCGATCACAAACACTTCGCCGTTTCCGGTCTGAATGGCCTGGGCCGCAGTGTGGATCGCGGTCATGGACGAGCCGCACAGACGGTTCACGGTCTGGGCACTGGCCTCATGGGGCAGGCGTGTCATCAGAGAAATATGACGGGCTACGTTAAAGCCCTGCTCTTTGGTCTGGTTTACCGCGCCCCAGATTACATCTTCCACTTCTTTGGGGTTCAGGTTCGGATTACGGTCCAGCAGTGCATCAATCAGTGCAGCCGACAGGTTCTCTGCGCGAACGTTGCGGAAGCAGCCGTTCTTGGCACGACCCATCGGAGTCCGCACGCAATCCACTACGACAACGTCTCTCGGATTAAGGCTCATAGATCTTTCTCCGTTCGGAAATCTCGTTCAGGGTTCAGCCGAAGAACTTCTCGCCGTTCTTCGCCATTTCACGCAGCTTCTCGGTCGGGTGATAAAGCGGACCCAGATCTGCGTACTTGTCTGCCAGCTCGACAAACTTGTCGACGCCCATGTCATCGATATAGCGCAGGGCGCCACCACGGAACGGCGGGAAGCCGACGCCGTAGATCAGGCCCATATCCGCGTCTGCGGGCTCTTCGACAATGCCGTCTTCCAGGCAGCGAACGGTTTCCATACACAGGGGGATCATCATGCGGGCGATGATGTCCTCGTCGGTCAGTTCTTTTCTGTCCCTGACCACCGGCTCCAGCAGTTTGTAGGTCTCTTCGTCGACGACCTTCTTCTGCTTGCCCTTGCGGTCTTCTTCGTAGGCGTAGAAGCCCTTGCCGTTCTTCTGACCATACCGGTTGTTCTCGTACATCACGTCGATGGCAGATTTCCAGTCGGTCTTCATGCGATCCGGGAAACCCTCTGCCATAACGTCGTTGGCATGCTTACCAGTGTCCATACCCACTACGTCCAGCAGATACGCCGGGCCCATGGGCCAGCCGAACTTTTCCATGACCTTGTCGATACGCTGGAAGTCCGCACCGTCACGTACCAGACCGGCAAAGCCGCCAAAGTACGGGAACAGCACGCGGTTGACCAGGAAGCCCGGGCAGTTGTTCACCACGATGGGAGTCTTGCCCATGGCCCGTGCGTAGGCGACGGTAGTGGCGATGGCGCGGTCACTGGTCTTTTC
>JAJUHY010000348.1 GCA_029265735.1 Marinobacter segnicrescens
ATCCTACCCAGCTGTATTATGCGCACCTCGTTGATCGGGGACAGCCCCGAAGACAACAACCAGTTTTGATGCGGGGTGGAGCAGTCTGGTAGCTCGTCGGGCTCATAACCCGAAGGTCGTAGGTTCGAATCCTGCCCCCGCGACCATCTTAAAAAGGCAGATCAGTTAATCACTGATCTGCCTTTTTCGTTCTGGCATCAAAACACCCCCCGCACCCTCCTAATATGTATATAGCTAACCATTCCCTCACCAAATAACAGTGAAAAGCTATACTGGCGGCCAGTTTTCGAGACTGCGCCTATTGGCGGCTCTCAACCCACTCCCGCTTGTCAGGATGCAATGTCTACTACAGCCGTTTCTTCGCCGACTTCCCCCAATCAACAACATGCTGCATTCCGATGGGCACCCCTTGCCGTCGCGCTGGCGTTGCTCGGGCTGGGTGGCTTCTACCTGTATGGTGCGGTCAGCCTGAACCAGGCTCTACTCTGGCTGGTGGGCGCCCTGCTGGGCATTACCCTCTACCATTCTGCCTTTGGCTTCACCTACGCCTGGCGGGTGTTTGCATCTGACCGGCGCGCGGCCGGCATTCGGGCGCAGATGGTGATGCTGGCAGCGGGTGTGCTGCTGTTCTTCCCGTTTCTCGCAGCCGGTACGCTGGCGGGCAATCCCGTTCAGGGCTTCGTCGCACCGGTTGGTACATCAGTGCTGGTGGGCGCCTTTATTTTTGGTATTGGTATGCAACTCGGCGGTGGCTGTGCCTCAGGCACGCTGTTTACCGTCGGCGGCGGCAATACCCGTATGCTGGTTACCCTGCTGTTCTTTATTATCGGTTCGGTAATCGCAACCGCTCATTTTGACTGGTGGATGGCTCTGCCAGCACTGGCACCCGTGAATCTGCTGGACAGCTGGGGGCTGTGGCCTGCCCTGCTGGCCAATCTGACGGTCTTTGCTGTGGTTGCCTATGGGGCAACCTGGCTTGAGCGTCGCCGTCATGGTCGCATCGTCTCCTTTGCATCCCGGACGGATCGCCCCGTCTCGCTGCTGCGGGGCGCCTGGCCCCTGCTCTGGGGCGGACTGGCGCTGGTCGCCCTTAACTTTGCCACCCTGTGGCTGGCGGGACGTCCCTGGGGCATTACCTCCGCGCTGGCACTATGGGGCGCGAAAGGCGCTGGCGCAATCGGCATCGATGTGAGCGAATGGGGTTACTGGAGCATCCGGCTCAACAGTCTGTATTCACCGGTCAGTGAAGACATCACCTCGGTTATGAACATTGGCCTGGTGCTGGGTGCATTGGCGGCCGCTTCCCTGGCCGGAAAGTTCTCACCAGTATGGAAAATACCCCGTCGCTCGCTGGTTGCTGCCATTGTAGGCGGCCTGATGCTCGGCTACGGCGCTCGCCTGGCCTTCGGCTGCAACATCGGCGCTTATTTCAGCGGCATCCTCTCCGGCAGCGTTCATGCCTGGCTGTGGCTGCCCGCCGCTTATGCCGGCAGCGTGGTCGGCGTGCGCCTGCGGCCGCTGTTTGGTCTGACCGTCGAGAAAACCACCTGTTGAGGAACAGCTCGACCACCCGACGCTCAAGCTTTCAGGTTATCCGGGCGTTGTGACACCCGGCTGTGGTACGTTCATAAGGGAGCCTTCGTGGCTCCCTTTTTGTTATCCAGATGACAAACCCGTGTAAAGGAGAGAACGATGACAACCGATCGCTACCAGAAAGGCATGGACAAACTCAGGGAACTCACCAAACCAGATGCCAACAGCCCCACCGGCCATATGGAAGTCGGCGAGAGCTTCAAAGACGTGGCCCCGGACCTGACCCGGCTGGTGGTGGAGTTTGCGTTCGGTGATATCTATGCCCGCCCCGGAATCGATAACAAACAGAAAGTACTGACCACCATCTCTGCGCTGGTAGCCCAGGGCACGCCGCAGATTGGTATGCATATCGTTACCGGACTGAATGTCGGCCTGACGCCGGACGAGATCGTCGGTTGCATCATGCACCTGATTCCCTACGTCGGCTTCCCACGGGCCCTTAACGCCCTGAAGGTGGCCCAGGACGTCTTCGCCGAGCAG
>JAJUHY010000273.1 GCA_029265735.1 Marinobacter segnicrescens
CAGTGGGCCAAGTCACTCTACTGGCGCGCCGGCACCGATATCCTGAACGGCTACCACCATCAGGAGCCGGTGCCGGAGAACCCGCAATAACCGTTACGGCCCGTGTTCTTGGCCTGGTACATGGCCTGGTCGGCCTGGCGCAGCAACTGGTCGCCGTCCAGCTCCACAGGCTGGGGATACAGGGTGTAGCCGACACTGGCAGAGACTTCCACCATGTGGTCAGCCACCCAGACCGGCTCGGCAACCGCCGTCAGCAGCCTGTACATCAGGTTTTCAATAGCATCCACATCGGCCACGTTCACTACGATGGCCGCAAACTCGTCGCCACCAAGCCGTGCCAGGGTATCTTCTTCCCGCAGCACCGTGCGCAGTCGCCGGGCTACTTCCACCAGTAACTGGTCACCGGCGTCATGGCCGAAGGCATCATTCACCGGTTTGAATTTATCCAGGTCGATATAAAGCACCGCCAACCGGTACTCCTGCCGCCGGGCCTGGGCCATGGCCTGCTGCAGGCGCTCGGCAAACAGCACCCGGTTGGGCAGGTTGGTGAGGGCGTCATAGTGCGCCATGGTGCGAAGCTTCTTCTCGGTTTCCTTGAGCCGGGTGATATCACTGAACACACCCACGAAATGGCTTTTCTCGCCCTGGTCATCCACCACGCTGCTCAGGGTCAGGCTCAGGATCAGCCGCCGGCCATCCCGGTTACGGCTGGCAAACTCGCCACTCCATACCCCGTGCTTGCGGGCGGCCACCAGTATCGAGCTGCCCTCATCCACCGGCAGCGGTGGCAGGCGGCCTATTGCGGTGTTGCGGTCCCAGCCGGTAATCAGGAAGTAGGCCTCGTTGGTGTCGATGACCACACCATGGGCATCGGTGATAAAGATCGCTTCCCGGGCATTTTCAAACACCTTCAGGGCCAGCCGCTGGCGTTCTTCGGCCTGTTTCCGCCGGGTGATGTTGTACCAGGAACACAGCACCGAAGGTGTGTCGTCATCATTTTCGTAGACCGGGGCCAGGGTCATGTCCACCCACACGTGGCTGCCATCCTCCCGGCAGAAGAGCCATTCGGATTGCGCCACATCTCCTACCTGAACCCGCTGCAGCAGTCCCGCCAGCTTTCGGGCGGAGTCCTGGCCATCCGGCTGGACCTCCGGGGAAAACCGCTCCAGGGGCTGGCCCAGCATGTCGGCGGCGGAGCGGCACTCCAGCAGCTCCACCGCAGCCCGGTTACAGTCACTCAGGGCCCGGCCACGAATCATCAGCATGGGCTGGGGCCAGCTTGCCACCAGCTCCTGAAGCCTGCGGCTTTCCCGGGACAGCTGGCGCTTCTTGCGGCCCAGCCAGATGCTGGTAGCCAGCAATAACAGCACCAACACGGTTACCACCGCTACCCATAGCCGGTACTGATGGAGTACATCCAGCCAGGTTACCTGGGGGACCTGGTCGTAAGGCGGCAGGCGAAGGCTGCGGGTCAGGTGTTCCACCGACTGGTAATCGGCCGGGGGCGCGAAGGAAGCCAGGCCTGCGGCCACGGCAGCCGGGTCGTCCGGTTCCAGGGCAAACAGGGCGGAGGCAATCTGGCGAATGGTGCGGGAATCCACATGGGGCAGAGACACCAGTGGCCATTCCGGATACAGGCGGGTTGAAAGCCGGAACGGATAGCCCCGGAGGTTCTGGGCGTTGATCACCTTCAGCGCGGTTTCCAGCCCCGGTTCTTCCTGCAGAAGTTCTTCCAGAACACCGGTGCGGATAAAGCCGATGTCGGTGTCTCCCGCCAGCACAGCCCGAACCACCCGGTCATGGTTGCCCAGATAGATGATCCGGTTATCCCGCCGGATATCCAGGCCTGCCGACTGCAGCTCCAGGGCCTGGGCCTGGTAGCCGCCCAGATAGTGAAGGCCCGGGGTAGCAATGCTTTTGCCGCGCAGGTCTTCCAGGGTTTGAATATCGCTGCGCCCGGCCCGGGCGATGATCACACCGCCAATGCTGCCGGTAGTGATGCCGTTCCAGTCGCGCTGCAGGGTAGCCAGTACGCCGGTCAGGCTGCGCTCGCTGCGGATCATCAGGAAGTGGGCCGGATTGGTCAGGAAAAAATCAATGCGGTTGGAGGCAACCGCACGGTCCATTTCTTCCTGGGCCAGCACACGGATGGTGATATCCCTGCCGGTCTCCCGGCTCAGATAGTCCGCCAGCGGCTGATACTTTGCCATCACCAGGGGGTCGGGGCGATATCCCAGCACCCCCAGCGTCACGCTACCCGCTTCTGCCGCCACCGGGAGCGGCGCCAGAACCAGCAGCACCAACAGCGCAATCGCCCGCCCCGGATTACCTGCAAGAACCGATAACCAACTCACTCTGCCCGCCTTGGCAGAAACTGCTGGCTGGCGATCCGTTCGTGTTCCGGGTGCTTGTCCATCAGTCCCTCCCGTTCCAGAAGCCCGGCCAGGCGTATGGCCGTTGTTTCAATTGTTCCGTTCTTGGCCAGGTAACGCTGGTTGGCGGCGAGATCTGGCAACATAACCGTTGCCAGTGCCTGGCGGATAAGCTCCGGCGCCATGCCCTGCCGTGTTGCTATCCGGTAAACCGCGTCGTGCAGGTTGCGCACCAGGTACCGGTAACCGGCAAAATGGCCGGCCACCAGGTCCTTTATTGGCCCGGGCTGGCGGGCTTCGGCCCGGTGGGTCACCGCCAGCACATCAAAAATGGTATCCGGCAACTCCCGGCTGTCAAACAGGCTGACGGCCCCGGCCTGCTCCAGGCGGGCAGCGACCGGCTGATAACAGACCGACGCATCAATCAATCCGTTATTCCAGGCTTCCAGGTGCTGGTCTACCGGTATATCGACAACCGAAATATCCCCTGTCGTCAGCCCTGCCCGTTCAAGCAGGTGCAGCAACATAACCCCGGACACGCCATTGAGTTCCACCCCCACCGCTCGCCCCTTCAGCTGCTCGATTGCGGTGATATCCGGTCGAACCAGCAGCATATCGGCGCCCACTGAAACGTTGGTGACCGCCACCAGCCGCAGGTCTACCCCCGTTGAACAGACCCGCAGGGCTTCATCGAGCGTCAGGGCCGCGGCATCCAGCTGCCCTGACAACAGGCCGCTCATGGAATCCCTGGCTGCCGAACCCTTGACCAGTTGCACGGTATCCGGTAACCAGCCGAACTCCTCCGCCAGGTATAGGGGTTCGTACCCGATCCAGGGATGAATACCGACTCGCAGAGGATCACCCCGGCCACAACCCGGCAGGCTGGCGGCCAGGCCGGCGGCAAGCGAGAGCTGGATAAAGCGACGGCGGTGCATGGAAAGCTCCGGAGTTTACAATGTGTCGGATAGTAATACAGATGTCCTGCAGCCGCCTACCCGCACGGGCCATCGGACCCAACCAGAACCCTGATATTCAGCTTAGCCGAAAGACAGGAACACGCCCATCAACACCGGAGACAGAAACGACAGCAGAAAACCGGAGGCAATGGCCACCGGCACACAGGCCAGGCCGCCACTGCTGCGGATAACCGGCAAAGTGAAGTCCATCGCG
>JAJUHY010000219.1 GCA_029265735.1 Marinobacter segnicrescens
AGGAATTCGACAAAACCGTGATCCAGATCGACGGTCATACCGACAGCACCGGTGCCGATGGCTACAACCAGTTGCTGTCTGAGCGTCGCGCCGGTTCCGTTCGGGACTTCCTGCTGAATCAGGGCGTCGACCCGGCCCGCACCCGGGCCACCGGTTATGGCCCCCGTCAGCCAATTGCCAGCAACGCCACGGCCGCTGGTCGTGAGCAGAACCGCCGTGTGGAACTGACGCTGGTTCCGACACAGCAGTAATCCTGCGAAGTATTCCGGCATAAAAAAGGGGTGTCCATGTGACACCCCTTTTCGTTAGCCGTCGGAACTCAGAACAGGACCCGGCACCGGATGGTACCCTTGACCTGACGCAGCTTCTCCAGCGCCAGCTCGCCATAGGCCTTGTCCACGTCGATCACGACATAACCGATATCTTCCTTGGTCTGCAGATACTGCCCGCAGATATTGATGCCATTGTCGGAGAACACCTGGTTGATCTCGGACATAACGCCCGGCACGTTCTCGTGGATGTGCAGCAGGCGGTGCTGATTGGGGTGCGACGGCAGTGCCACTTCCGGGAAGTTTACTGACGACACGGAGGTGCCATTGTCGCTGTACATGGCCAGTTTTTCAGCCACTTCCCTGCCGATGTTTTCCTGAGCCTCGATGGTGGAGCCACCGATATGGGGGGTCAGGATGACGTTGTCGAACTCCCGCAGGGGCGACACGAACTCTTCATCGTTGGACTTGGGTTCTACCGGGAACACGTCAATCGCCGCACCCAGCAGCTTGCCGCTACGGATCGCTTCGGCCAGAGCATCGATGTCTACCACGGTGCCGCGGGAGGCGTTCATCAGAATACTGCCCGGCTTCATCTGGGCGAACTGCTCGGCACCGAACATATAGCGGGTTGCCGGCGTTTCCGGAACATGGAGACTGACCACATCAGCCAGATTCAGCAGCTCCTTGAGTGAGGCAACCTGGGTGGCGTTACCCAGGGGGAGTTTGGAAACCACATCGTAGAAGTAGACTTCCATGCCCAGGGCTTCTGCAAGAACAGAGAACTGAGTCCCGATATTGCCATAGCCGATAATGCCCAGCTTCTTGCCGCGGATCTCGTAGCTGTTCTTGGCAGATTTCTGCCAGCCGCCGCGGTGGGCGACCGCATTTTTTTCAGGAATTCCACGCAGCAGCAGGATGGCCTGTGCAAGTACCAGTTCCGCTACGCTGCGGGTGTTGGAGAAGGGTGCATTGAACACCGCAACGCCACGGCGGGTTGCTGCCTTCAGGTCAACCTGGTTGGTACCGATACAGAAACAGCCGACCGCAACCAGCTTTTTGGCCGCTTCGAACACGTTAGCCGTGAGCTGAGTCCGGGAGCGGATGCCGACAAAGTGCGCGTCGGCGATCTTCTCGATCAACTCTTCCTCCCCCAGGGAGTGGCTCAGGTACTCGATGTTGGTATAGCCCGCAGCGTTCAGGGTATCCAGCGCAGACTGGTGAACACCTTCGAGTAACAGGATGCGGATTTTGCTCTTTTCAAGAGACGTTTCTGACATGGGTAAGTTTCCAGACCTTCTGTTGCGTGGTATGAAGCGCGGTTGCACCACGCTCCGTGACAGCCTTGAATCCGAGGCTGCCCGACCAGAAAACACCTGCGGCCGCGGCTGTACTGGCAGTCCGTCACAACAACGGCGCCAGCACCTCCACCCGGGGTAGGGCCGGGCTCACAGAATAGGGCGGGTATGATACCATAAACGCAGACTTTCACAGCTGGCTGGTTCACCTGGATCAACTCAGTTTCCAGTGGTGCCGCCTCCTGCCCGACTCGTTGGAGAGACTCCGTAAAACATGAACCCGGAACAGATCATTTCGTCCCTGAAACGCCTGGTGGACGACGGCAAGGTATTGACCGACCCTGCGGACCTGGATGCCTACGGTAAAGACTGGACCCGTCAGTACGCCCCGCGGCCACTGGCTATCGTGCTGCCGAAGACCACCGAACAGGTTCAGGCCATTGTCCGGTTTGCCAATGAAAATCAGGTAGCACTGGTTCCTTCTGGCGGCCGTACCGGGCTCAGCGGCGGAGCCGTAGCGGCTAACGGTGAAGTGGTAGTGGCATTTGACCACATGAACCGGATTCTTGATTTCAATCCCAGCGACCGTACCGTTCGTTGCCAGGCCGGGGTCATCACCGAACAGCTCCAGAACTTTGCGGAAGAAAACGGATTGTTCTATCCGGTGGACTTTGCCTCGGCCGGCTCCAGTCAGCTGGGGGGTAATCTGTCCACCAAGGCCGGTGGTATCAAGGTAATCCGTTACGGGATGAGCCGGGACTGGGTTGCGGGTCTGAAGGTAGTGACCGGTAAAGGGGACATTCTCGATCTCAACCTGGATCTGGAGAAGAACAACACCGGTTATGATCTTCGCCATCTCTTTATTGGCGCTGAAGGCACCCTGGGGTTCATCACCGAAGCCACCATGAAGCTCACCCGACAGCCGACCAACCTGACGGTTATGGTGCTGGGGCTGGCGGATCTCACCAATACCATGGATGTGCTGCAGACCTTCCTGAAAAAGGTGGACCTGACCGCATATGAGTTTTTTTCCCATCAGGCCATGTCTCATGTTCTGGCCCATGGTCAGGTGCAGGCGCCTTTTGAAACAGAAGCGCCATACTACGCGCTGCTTGAATTTGAAGCGGTCTCGGAGCAGGTCATGGACGAGGCCATGGCGCTGTTCGAGCAATGTGTCGAGAACGGCTGGGTGCTGGATGGTGTGATCAGCCAGAGCGGGACCCAGGCTAACAACCTGTGGCAGTTGCGGGAGCGCATCTCCGAATCCATTGCGCCCCGTACGCCCTACAAGAACGATATCTCCGTGGTGGTGTCCAGAGTGCCGGAGTTCCTGACCGAGATTGATCAGGTGGTAACCGAGCACTATCCGGACTTTGAAATCATCTGGTTCGGACATATCGGTGACGGCAATCTGCACCTGAATATCCTCAAACCGGAAGATATGGCGAAGGAAGAGTTCTTCGACCGCTGCCAGCAGGTTAACAAGTGGGTATTTGATATCGTCCAGCGTCACCGGGGAAGTGTGTCCGCGGAGCATGGTGTCGGTCTGGTGAAAAAAGACTATCTGCAGTACACCCGCAGTCCGGTGGAGATTGAGTACCTGCGGGCACTCAAGCAGGTCTTCGACCCCAACGGTATTATGAACCCAGGCAAGATTTTCAATCTGTCGGCGCAGTGAGTTGTCCATGAAAGAGCATGTTGTCGTGCTGACCGGCGCGGGAATCAGCGCGGAAAGCGGCCTGTCCACCTTCCGTGACGCTGATGGCTTGTGGGAGCGTTACGCCATCGAGGACGTTGCTACCCCGGAGGCGTTCGCCCGCAACCCGGAGCTGGTGCTGGACTTCTACAACCAGCGACGCCGGCAGCTGAAAGACGTTGAGCCCAATGCCGCTCATCGGGCACTGGCCCAGCTGGAGCGGACTCACCGGGTAACGATCATTACCCAGAACGTGGACGACCTGCATGAAAGAGCAGGGTCCACCAACGTCATCCACCTTCACGGGGAGCTGACCAGGGTACGCAGTTCCGGGCACCCGCATCTGGTGTATGAGCGGGGCTACGAGGACATTTACCTGGGTGACATGTGCGAGCTGGGCACTCAGCTTCGGCCCCATATTGTATGGTTTGGCGAAGCCGTCCCCATGATTGAACAGGCAGCGGAGATCGTTCCGCTGGCAGATCACCTGCTGGTAGTGGGAACCTCTCTCCAGGTTTATCCCGCCGCCGGCCTGGTGGAGCTGGTGGACGTGGGTGTGCCCGTCACGGTAATCGACCCCGGTGAGGTCCAGACCCTGTCCCATGCCCGGGTGATTCGTGAATCCGCAGGAACCGGCGTGCCGCGCTGGGTAGAGGCTCTGATTGCAGGTTAAGTAGCGGTCAGGTCAGTCTATTTTCTACCGGTGACAGTCTCTCCCGGGCCGTTGTCCCCGGCGGCTTATATGGCCGCACTATTACATCTTGGTAGCGCCGCGCTTTTGGCGTATTTCCTTCGCTAGACTGGCAGAAAGGCACCGCAGAGTTGTGCTGAAGAGTTGCGGTGAGATCAGCCATAACAGTGAGAGGGGGCTGCCATGAAAACAATGCATTTATCCGGTGAGGTCGCTGATCACAAACTGGCGGCTGAGTGCGGGACTGAGACGGAAGCTGAGAAGGTCGTGGAGGATCTCTGCCGATCCACCAGCCTGAGCCGCGATCAGGTCCGCATTATCCGCCCCAATGACGCCCATCCGGGCGGCCAGCTTGAGCCGGAAGACCAGGGTATCTGGCGTACGGCCATCCGTTCGCAC
>JAJUHY010000146.1 GCA_029265735.1 Marinobacter segnicrescens
CCCCAGCCGATAAACCCACCCGCAGCGGTCAGGCCACCCTGCCCCGGCACCGGCCGCGCTGTTTTGGGATTAATGTCCAGCAGCATTTTAATGGCGACCAGGATCACAAACACGCCGATGACCAGCTCCAGGGTCGGGCCGCTGAGCAGAGAAGCCGTCCAGGCCCCCAACGCCGCGCCAACAAGGATGCCCACCACCATGGGCCGGAACACATCCCACCGTACCGCCCGCTGGAGGTGGTGAGAACGGATCGAGCTCAATGATGTGAAAACAATAGTTGCCAGCGAGGTTCCCACCGCCAGGTGGGCCGCAATCTCACTGCTGACACCCTGAAGCCCGAAGCTGAAAATCAGCACCGGTACAATCACCAGGCCGCCGCCAATACCAAACAGACCGGCCAGTGTACCCGCCAGCGCACCAAGAACCAGATACAGCCCGAACACCAACATCAGGGACATAACTACCGCCGTCCTGCCAGAATTAAAGCGTGTATCATACACAACCAGAGTACCGGCGGCAGCCTCCTGATTACGGCGCCAGATTGTATTGAAGTGGTGGAGTTAACATGTGCCTTATATTATTCGCCATCGACCAGCATCCGGAGTTTCCTCTGGTATTGGCAGCCAACCGGGATGAATTCTACGCGCGTCCAACCACCCCCATGCACTGGTGGCCTGACGACCGCTGCCTGGCAGGCCGGGATGATCGCTCCGGCGGTACCTGGCTGGCGGTAGGCCGCGACGCTGCTGTAACGGCAGTCACCAATGTGCGGGAGGGAACCGGCGAGCCCGGACGGCTCACCCGGGGGAATCTGCCGTTAATGGCCCTGGAGCAGTCACCGCAACAGCTGACCCGGCATCTGGCCGACCAGGGCAGCCTGTACGCCGGTTTCAATCTGATCCGACTGGTCAACCAGGATGCCTGGTACTACAGCAACCGGGACGCTCATCCCGGTCGTTACCTGCACCGGGGCGCGTACGGTCTCAGCAATCACCTGCTGCAAAGCCCCTGGCCGAAACTGGTGCGGCTGCGGGAACAGCTCCGGGATACCCTCAGGGCCTGTGATCCGGCTCACCCGGATCAGCTCCACGAAGCCCTTCTGGAGCCCCTCCGGGATCGCACTCCTGCTCCGGATCATATGTTGCCGGACACTGGCGTGGGTCTCGATCAGGAGCGTTTTCTGTCGTCGCCATTTATTATTTCCGAACACTACGGCACCCGGGCCAGCACCATTGTTACGGTGGCGCGCAGCGGAGAGATACGGGTAACCGAGCAGCAATGGGGACGGGAAGGTCTTATGGGCGAACGGCAGCAGTTCTGCTGGCAGCGTCCGGATCAGAGTTAAGGTTCGGCGCAGACCATGGCTCTGATATACTTCGAAAACCGACAGGCGGCAAGCCGTAGCCGCTCTGTTATCCCTTCGTGAACCTGACGGAGAGCCCTATGGCTGATACCCCGGATACCACCTCTATTGCGGATTTTGAAAAATCACTGGCCGAGCTGGAAACCCTGGTACGGGAACTGGAACACGGAGAGCTTTCCCTGGAACAGTCCCTAGGCGCCTTTGAGCGAGGCGTCCGCCTTACCCGGGAATGTCAGCAGGCTTTACGTCAGGCCGAGCAGCGGGTGGAACAGTTGATCGAACGAGAGGATGGCACGCTGGAGACCCAGTCGTTCAGTTCTCCGGAAGACAACCGCGGGGAGTCCGGTTGACCATGCCCCAGGCCCATACAGAAGATTTCCTGGCTACCTGCGCCTCACTTACCGATCAGGCTCTTGAACAACGCTTACCCACCATCGACCAGGCTCCGGCACGGCTACACGAAGCCATGCGTTACAGCGTTCTGGGAGGTGGCAAACGTATTCGCCCTGCTCTTGCCATGGCCACTGCCTGTGCAGCTGGCGGCCAGCCGGAGCAGGCCCTGACCGGCGCCTGTGCGGTCGAACTGATCCACGCCTATTCGCTGATTCATGACGATCTTCCGGCCATGGACGATGACGATCTTCGCCGTGGCCGCCCCACAACCCATATCCGCTTTGATCAGGCCACTGCGATTCTCGCCGGGGACGCCCTGCAGGCACTGGCCTTTGAGTGGCTTGCTGGCGAGGCATCGCTGCCTGCCGGGACGCGCCTCGCCATGGTCCAGACACTGGCCGCGGCCAGCGGCACCCTGGGTATGGTAGGAGGTCAGGCAATTGATCTGGCAGCCGTCGGCCAGAGCCTGGATCTTGAAGCCCTTGAGCAGATGCACCGGCGTAAAACCGGCGCACTAATTGAAGCCAGCGTCAGACTGGGCCTGCTCTCGGCGGTACCGGCTGACGATGGGGTCCGGACACGCTTGCAGGCGCCACTGGACAGCTACGCCCGCGCTATCGGGCTTGCCTTCCAGGTGCAGGATGACCTGCTGGATATTGAAGGCGACACCGAAGTCACCGGCAAGCGTCAGGGCTCTGACGCGGCGCGCAGTAAACCGACCTATCCTGCCCTTATGGGGGTTGATAGCGCCCGGCGGTATCTTGACACGCTGCTGGACCAGTGCCGCGATAGCCTGTCAGGCTTTGGCCCTGAGGCCGATGCGCTCCGGGGAATGGCGGAATTTGTGGTGTCACGGCGCTACTGAAACCCCTGGCTTCATGCCCTATAATGCCCGCTCGGTGTTCGGCCAGAATAGACAGGCTGTCATGAACACCGGGCCGACGGGCCGGCGGTGAATATCAGCCGACCGCCCTGAAATCATCGACACAAGACCCGGACGGATGCAGGACACATTTATCTTTAAGGAAATTCCCGCTCAGCGGCCACACACGCCGCTACTGGATCGCATCGACGAACCGCACCAGTTGCGCCTGCTCCCCGCTGAGGATCTCCCGGCGCTGGCGCGGGAATTACGGGCGTTTCTGCTGTGGACAGTGGGCCAGACCGGCGGACACTTTGGCGCTGGACTGGGTGTGCTGGAGCTGACCATTGCGCTGCATTATGTGTTCAACACACCCGAAGACCGGCTGGTGTGGGACGTGGGCCATCAGGCTTACCCCCACAAGATCCTGACCGGCCGCCGGGAACAGATGGGCACCATTCGCCAGAAAGGGGGCCTTGCCGGGTTTCCCAAGCGCTGCGAAAGCGAGTACGACACCTTCGGCGTCGGCCATTCCAGCACATCCATCAGTGCCGCTCTGGGTATGGCGCTAGCGGCCCGTCAGCAGCAGAGTGGTCGTCACAGTATTGCCGTGATCGGTGACGGTGCCATGACCGCTGGCATGGCATTTGAGGCGTTGAACCACGCGGGCAACCTGGATGCCGACATGCTCGTTATTCTCAACGCCAACGACATGTCCATTTCCAAAAACGTGGGCGGTCTGTCCAATTACTTCGCACGCCTGCTTTCCAGCCGTACCTATAATCAGGTTCGCGACGGTGGCAAGCGGGTGCTGCAGGCGGCTCCGCCCCTGATGGCCCTGGCCCGTAAAACTGAAGAGCACTTCAAGGGCATGATCGCGCCGGGAACCCTGTTTGAAGAACTGGGTTTCAATTACATCGGCCCCATTGATGGGCATGATTTGCCACTGCTGCTCACCACCCTGGAAAACATCCGCAAGCTGGGTGGGCCGCAGTTTCTGCACGTGGTCACCCGCAAGGGCAAGGGTTTCGCGCCGGCTGAAAAAGACCCCATCGGCTACCATGCCATCAATAAGATCGAACCGGTGCCGACTAACCGCCCTGAGCCGGCCAAAGCCCGGCCCTCGCGACCGAAATACGCCAACGTGTTCGGCCAGTGGCTGTGTGACGCCGCCGAACAGGATGAACGTGTCGTGGGTATCACACCCGCCATGTGCGAAGGCTCAGACCTGCTGGCATTCTCAGAGCGCTTCCCGGACCGTTACCATGACGTAGCGATCGCCGAGCAACACGCGGTGACCCTTGCCGCCGGCCTCGCCTGCGAAGGTGGCAAGCCGGTGGTGGCCATCTACTCGACGTTCCTGCAGCGGGCCTATGACCAGCTGATTCACGACGTTGCTATCCAGAATCTGGATGTACTCTTCGCTATCGATCGGGCTGGCCTGGTCGGGGAAGACGGCCCGACCCATGCCGGGGCCTTTGACCTGAGTTACCTGCGCTGTGTGCCCAACATGGTGGTCATGACCCCATCCGATGAGAACGAAACCCGTCAGCTGCTGCACACTGGGCTGCTGTACGAAGGGCCAGCTGCGGTCCGCTATCCCCGGGGCACCGGTCCTGGTGCCGTGATTGAGCAGGAGCTTCAGCCGCTGCCCATCGGCCGTGGCCGCGTGGTTCGCGACGGAGAAGACGTGGTGATCCTGAATTTCGGCACGCGATTAGCCGCTGCCCTTGAGGCTGCGGACAGGCTCAACGCGACGGTGGCAGACATGCGCTTCGTAAAACCACTGGACGAGGCTCTGGTAGCCGAACTGGTGCACAAGCACGAGGTCGTCGTTACGCTGGAAGAGAACGTTATTGCGGGCGGTGCCGGCAGTGCCGTAACCGAGTATCTGAACCGGGAAGGTATCGCCAGGGCGGTGTTACAGCTAGGCCTGCCGGACCGTTATGTGGACCATGGCAAGCATCATGAGCTGCTGGAAGAAGTCGGTCTGGATGCGGCTGGTATTGAGGCATCAATCCGGCAACGGCTGGGAAACCGGAAACCCGATCTGAAAGCAGCTCCCTGATCCTGGCCCTCTGAACCCCGATGGGCGACGCCCCGGTTACTGGGGGTCGTCGTCCTGATGGGTTTCCAGCCAGTGGCCCAGTTTGCTCTGCTTGGTATTCAGGTAATGCTCATTGTGGGGATTGCGACCCACATGGAGCGGAACCCGCTCGGCAATATCAATACCCAGCTGTCGTAGAGCGTCCACCTTGCGGGGGTTGTTGGTCATCAGTTTCAGGCTGCGGATGCCCAGATGGCCCAGCATGTCCTTGCACATGCTGTAGTCCCGCAGATCAGCGGCAAAGCCCAGGCGCTCGTTGGCTTCCACCGTATCGGCGCCTTCGTCCTGCAGTTTGTACGCACGAATCTTGTTGAGCAGGCCGATACCACGACCTTCCTGGCGCAGATACAGCAGGATACCCCGGCCCTCCCGGGCAATGCTGCGCAGCGCCTCTTCCAGTTGATAACCGCAATCACAACGCATGCTGTAGAGCGCATCGCCGGTAAGGCACTCGGAGTGGGTCCGCGCCAGCATGGGCTCGTCACTGTTCAGATCACCCAGGGTCAGGGCTATATGCTCCTTGCCGGTGTCCGGTTCCTCGAAACCGTGCATGTCAAAGACACCGAAAGGGGTGGGCAGGCGACAGGTCTGGATGTAGCGAACAGCCACAGTGTTTCCTCATGAGTGCTGATTCAGTAAGCGGGGCATTCTAGCAGAAGGCAGCCAGCCGGCGTAGTTCAAGATGGCCCTCAGGCGATCTGAATCATCCGGCCCGC
>JAJUHY010000220.1 GCA_029265735.1 Marinobacter segnicrescens
AGCGTCGCGAGCGGGTAGGCACTGCCAGTTTCTCTGTAGAGGATGCGTCCCGGTCGGGCAAGCTGGTGGTGGAAGCAGTCGATGCGGCTTTCCGGTATCCCGATGGCCGGGAGATCATCAAAGATCTGAACCTCACTATCCTTCGGGGCGACAAGATCGGCCTGGTCGGGGAAAACGGCACCGGTAAAACCACACTGGTCCGGCTTCTGCTCGGGGATCTGCAACCTACCGAAGGCCGAATCAGGCTGGGCACGAACCTGCAGGTTGCCTATTTCGACCAGCTCCGGGGCGAGTTGGACCTGGAGCGGAACGCCCTCGACAATCTTTCCGAAGGCCGGGAATATATCGAAATCAATGGCCAGCAGAAGCATGTACTGGGCTATCTGCAAGAATTTCTGTTCTCCCCGGAGCGGGCCAGATCACCGGTGCGGGTGTTCTCCGGCGGCGAGCGTGCCCGGTTACTGCTGGCCAAGCTTTTCAGCAAGCCGGCCAACATCCTGGTACTGGATGAGCCCACCAACGATCTGGATGTGGAAACCCTGGAGCTTCTGGAAGCACGCCTGGTAGAGTTCACAGGCACCGTTATCGTGATCAGCCATGACCGGGAATTTCTCGATAATATCGCCACCGATACCATCTTCCTGGATGGCTCTGGCAAGGTTCGGGAGTATGTCGGCGGCTACTCCGACTGGCGCCATCAGGGCGGCCGGTTTCCCACCGAGGTCGAGGCGGCCGGCGGCAGCGAGAGTCGTCCCGCAAAAGTCCCGGATTCCGCCAAGGCCGCAGAGCAGACTCAGGCCGACAAGCGGCCGGCGAAACTCAGCTACAAGCGCAAGCGAGAGCTGGAGCAGCTGCCAGGACAGATCGAAGCGTTGGAATCACAGCTGGAAGAGCTTAACGAACGGGTATCAGCGCCGGAGTTCTACCAGCAGGATGCTGACCAGATAAACGCCGTACTGAAAGAGCTTGCAGATACTGAGGCCAGCCTGGAGCAGGCGATGGAACGCTGGATGGAACTCGAAGAAATGCAGGACGGTAGCTGAGGGCCGTGGCCAGCCTCTGAAGTCAGAAGGGTCGGGACCCGGTACGTCAGACCGGCCCGACCTTTTGATGTGGTGATCAGCGGATTCTTACGGCGAGTACGTCACACTTGGCACCGTGAAGGACACCGTTGGCAGTGGAGCCCAGCAGCAGCTGAATTCCCCTGCGGCCATGGCTGCCCACCACAATCAGATCGACCCCTCGCTCCTCTGAAAGATGATGGATTTCGGATTCTGGCCGGCCCACCGCAACAATCTGATTGTCTTCGGCAATGCCGTACTCTTTACCATAGGCGGCCAGCTGCTCCCGCGCCGCCTTGTCGAGCTGATCCTGAAGCTCGCTCAGGTCCATGGGAATATCTCCCCCGTATGCGTAACCCACTGGTTCCACCACATGGGTCAGCAATAGCTCGGCGTTATTCTGCTGACTCAGGGTTACGGCTTTTCTGAGGACCTGGGGAGCCTCCTCGGTGAGATCGACGGCGACCAGTATCTTGCTGTAGAGAGACATAGCACTACTCCTTGTTATGGCAGAACCCGAGCCAGAAAAGCTATGGCCGGGATCTGGATGTATACCTACTACATTAGTGAAGTTTACACCAGTGAGCTCTGACCCGTGTCAAATAACGCAAAAACGGGCCATCCGAAGATGGCCCGTTTTTTCGCCAGTACGTCAGTACGTCGCGTATTTTCGTTATCAGGCGTTCTGCAGACTCGTCACAGCCGCATTCAATTCGTCCAGAATCGAGCGGGAGTAGCGCTCAATGACGAACACTACGTTCTGCTTGTTGTAGTTAATATATGAGTCGCGGATAAAAGCCCACTTGGTTCTGATCTCAGCGGCAGAATTACCCAGGTTACCGCCGCCAGCAGAGCTGACAAATTCAGTGATCAGGCCGTCCAGCTCCCGGGCCTGTTCATCCAGCGGGACCAGGCCGGCTGCGCCCTGGAATGTCTGGGTCACCGGGCTGTAGGACCGGGCTGCATAACGGGACAGCATCTGTGCCAGCAGGACAGAAGCTGACCGGGCAGTTTCCACTTCAGGCTTGATGGGCACCTGGGCGCTGTCTCTGGCCTGAGCGTACAGTTCCTGAGCAAGGTTGCTCATGCTGACGGTCTGGTTGGCCATTTCACCTACCAGTCGCAGGTCCGGGTAGCCGATTTCGGTCACGTCCCGGACGTTCTGCGCCATAAGCTCACTGAAAGAACCGAACTCGGTCCGCAGAGCAGTAAGCTGGTCTCTGGTCAGAATGTTAGCGGCGCTCTCAGACGCTGACTGCAGGCTACGGGTGGCCACGCCCATCAGCTCGCGAACTGAGGCCTCGGCTGCAGCATCTTTGGTAGCGCTGTAACGGTAATAGGCGCTGAGTGCCATAAAGTTGTTGATACGGAATTCATGAAGCTCGCGCAGGAAGGCTGCTCCTTCGTCCGCGTGAGCGTGCAGTGAGCTTGCCAGCAGCAGGACCAGAGCTGCCAGAGCTGAGGAAATGTGGAGGCGAGGGTTTTTCATCGTGGCAGTACTCCAGGCAATACGCTTTTTTGTTGGAATGGACGGGGGTCGGATCCCAAAGCTAAATTAACCCGTAGGACCAAGCAAGCGCAGTGCTACAGTTTGCGACACCGTTCCGAGATTTGACGCTATTTTGCAATTTCGGGGCCGGTGCCGGGGTTTCAGGTATGGAGCCAGGAATAGGCGAGTGATAAGGGTCATAAATTGATTGACAAGTTCGTCATTTTTTCACAAGGTGTGCCCACCGGATTCAAACGACCGTATGAATCTTGGTCCGTTAAATCTGATGTCCCCGAATTCGGGACGTCAGGGCAGTGACCGACTATCCGCTGTTGTACCGGTTCCGATAACAGCGGAGCAGGGACACAGCACCAACACAGACTGGAGATCAGTTGATGATTTACGAAGGTAAAGCCATCACCGTAAAAGAGATCGAAGGCGGAATTGCGCAGCTGAACTGTGACTTGCAGGGCGAGTCAGTGAACAAGTTCAACCGCCTCACCATTGAGGAACTGCGCGCTGCCACCGATAAGCTGAAGGCGCAGGGTAACCTGAGGGGGCTGATAGTCACCAGCAGCAAGGACAGTTTCATCGTCGGCGCCGATATCACCGAATTCACCGACCTGTTTGCCGGGCCTGAAGAGGAGCTGATCGACAACAACCTCACCGCCAACGCGGTCTTCAACGACATTGAAGATCTGCCGTTCCCGACCGTCACCTGCATTAACGGCATGGCACTCGGTGGTGGCTTTGAAATGGGCCTGGCAACCGATTACCGGGTGATGGACAGCAAGGCCAAAGTTGGCCTGCCTGAAGTCAAACTGGGCATCTTCCCGGGCTTCGGCGGTACGGTTCGCCTGTCCCGTCTGGTCGGCGTTGACTACGCCATCGAGTGGATCTGCATGGGTTCCGAGAACCGTGCTGACAAGGCGTTAAAAGTAGGCGCTGTTGATGCGGTGGTTGAAGCCGACAAGCTAGTGGAAGCAGCCCGCGCCATTATTGATCAGTGCAACGAAGGCAAGCTGAATTACATGGCCCGCCGGGAAGAGAAGAAGGGCAAAATCCAGCTGAATAACATGGAAAACATGATGGCGTTTGAAACCGCCAAAGGGTTTGTTGCTGGCCAGGCCGGCAAGAACTACCCGGCGCCGGTGGAAGCCATCAAGGTCATGCAGAAGCATGCCAGCCTGCCCCGTGACAAGGCCATCGAAGTAGAGGCCCGTGGTTTCGCGAAAATGGCGAAAACCAATGTGGCGGCCTGCCTCGTCGGACTGTTCCTGAACGATCAGAAGCTCAAGAGCAAAGCCAAACAGTGGGAGAAAGAAGCAGCGGAAGTTAAACAGGCTGCGGTTCTCGGTGCCGGCATCATGGGTGGTGGTATTGCCTACCAGTCCGCCTACAAGGGCACACCCATTCTGATGAAGGATATCAACGAAGACGGTATCAGCCTGGGTCTGAACGAAGCCAAGAAGCTGCTGACCCGGCGTGTTTCCAAGGGCCGCATGAAGCCTGAGCAGATGGCGGACGCCCTGAACAACATCCGTCCGACCCTGACTTACGGTGACTTCGGCAACGTGGACATCGTTGTGGAAGCCGTCGTGGAGAACGTCAAGGTCAAGGATTCCGTGCTCCGGGAAGTGGAAGACCAGGTCTCCGAGGACACCATTATTACGTCCAACACCTCGACCATTTCCATCGACACCCTGGCCCAGAATCTCAAGCGGCCGGAAAACTTCTGTGGCATGCACTTCTTTAACCCGGTGCACATGATGCCGCTGGTAGAGGTCATTCGTGGTG
>JAJUHY010000102.1 GCA_029265735.1 Marinobacter segnicrescens
AATCATGGTCGCAAACTCGTATGCGGCCGAAGCGTGCGCGGCACGATTTCAGGCCGGTTCAGAAAAAGGGGCAATGATGTTGAAACGCACGCGGCAGCCGACGGGAATCTGCGCGGCGAGGGCGAGGTGGTTAGATGACCCAGATGAATCGGGCCATTGGCATAGGGAAGGGCGCTGGTAACCAGAATATCGCGCTGTCTGTCGCTCGCTTGCGTCATGGTGATGCTCGAACCTCGGGTGAACTTGTCGGAAAAGCTTCCTGGAAGGGAAGCTCCGTATGGTCAGAAACGGGCACAAATGATACCTTCCAGAACAAGTTTTTTCATCTTCCCGGACAGCAAATTGCCGTATCTGCCGGATATCAGAGGGGACGAAGCAACCATGGCCGAGATTTCCCGAGCTGCCCTTGAGGCCGCCGTACGCGAATACCGTGATCCCTATCTGGATAAGGATCTTTATGAGCTGGGTGCCGTAAAGGCACTGGATGTTGATCCCGGCGGGCAGGTCAGTGTCACGATTCAGTTGCCCTACGCCAGCGCCGGCATTGCCGGTGGCATGCAGCAGGTCATAGCCAGCAAGCTGGAGAATGTTGCCGGTGTAACCGGTACAACGGTCACTGTGAGCCAGCGGATCCATGCTCATAAGGCCCAGCGGGATATGGAGTCCATGGCGCGGGTCAAGAATATTATTGCGGTAGCGTCTGGCAAGGGCGGGGTCGGCAAATCCACCACCTCGGTTAACCTGGCGCTGGCGCTGACGGCAGAAGGTGCCCGTGTGGGTATCCTCGACGCCGACATCTATGGTCCCAGTGTTGGCATGATGCTGGGTATTCCCGACGGGGAGCGCCCTAAAACCGAGGGCGACAAGTACTTCCTGCCTATCGAGGTCCATGGCGTGCAGGCCATGTCCATGGCATTCCTTGCCACCGCAAACACGCCAATGGTGTGGCGCGGCCCCATGGCCAGCGGCGCTCTTCAGCAGTTGCTGACGCAGACCCTGTGGAACGATCTGGATTATCTGATCATTGATATGCCGCCGGGCACGGGCGACATCCAGCTGACCCTGGCCCAGAAAGTACCGGTAACCGGTGCGGTTATTGTAACGACCCCTCAGGACATCGCGCTGCTGGATTGCCGGAAGGGCATTGAAATGTTCCGCAAGGTTGAAGTACCGGTGCTGGGCGTCGTGGAAAATATGAGCATTCATATCTGCAGCAACTGCGGCCACGAAGAGGCGCTGTTCGGCCATGGTGGCGGTGAGCGGGTCGCGGACGATTATCAGACCCAGTTGCTGGGTCAGCTGCCCCTGCATATCACCATCCGTGAGCAGACCGACAGCGGCCGGCCATCGGTGGTGGCAGAGCCCGACTCGGAAGTCGCCCGCCGGTACCGGGATATTGCCCGGCGGTTGTCCGCTACCCTGTCGACCCGGGCCCGGAATGACTCAGCGCCGATACCGAGCATCTCGGTAAGCGACGACTGAGCCCGAGCTGCGGGCCGGACGCTTTTTTGCGAGTATCGGGCGGCGCGGGTAAACTATGCCGCCCCGAGCCCTGGCCGGTATCTGACCGGCCTCGAAGGACCAGAGAGAGATCGCATTAATGAGTATCAAATCCGACAAGTGGATTCGCCGTATGGCGGAAAATGAAGGCATGATCGAGCCCTTCGAGCCTGGTCAGGTCCGGGAGTCCGCCGGCAACCGCGTCATCTCCTATGGTACGTCCAGCTATGGTTATGATGTGCGGTGCAGTAACGAGTTCAAGATCTTCACCAACGTTCATTCCGCTACGGTGGACCCGAAGAATTTCGACGAGAAGAGCTTCGTGGATTATGTTGGCGATGTCTGCATCATCCCGCCCAACTCCTTCGCCCTGGCGCGTACGGTTGAGTACTTCCGGATTCCCCGCAAGGTTCTGACCATCTGCCTGGGCAAGTCGACCTACGCCCGCTGCGGAATTATTGTGAACGTGACGCCCCTGGAACCCGAGTGGGAAGGTCAGGTGACGCTGGAGTTCTCCAATACCACCAACCTCCCGGCGAAGATTTACGCGAACGAGGGTGTCGCTCAGATGCTGTTTTTTGAATCCGACGAGGAATGTGAGGTCAGCTATCGCGACCGGGCCGGCAAATACCTGGGGCAGACTGGCGTCACCCTGCCCAAGACCTGAGCCGATCCTCGTGAACGCCAATCAGTTCCTCAAAGCGGTTGAACAACTCCAGGGGTGGCGCCAGACGGCATTCCTGCTGGCGCTCGCCGAGCGGGCTTTTCCCAACTACGCACTGTTCAGTGACGCCGTGGGCAACAAGGCGGGTGGGAAAATGCGCCAGCTGCTGGACGCCGGCTGGGGACTCTTCGAGCAGAAGTCTAATGAGAACGCGATTCCGCAGTTGCTGGCACGTCTGGAAAGCTTGAGTCCTGACGTGGAGGCCTATGATGCCTACGGCGTCTATCCCGCGTTTGATTTCTGTCAGCTGCTGGAAGCGGCGTTGCTGAGCCGTCTGAATCCTGACCGGCACCGGGCGCTGGATGCGTCGGGCATCGCTACCGGCACGGTCATGAATTTCATCGCCTTCTCAGAGGGTGAAGGGCTCGAAGAAGATGAGCTGGTGCGACTGGTCGACAGTCATCCGCTCATGAAAGAAGACAAGCTGTTCCAGCGGGAGCTGATTCTCAGCCTGAAGCGG
The DNA here is from genome assembly GCA_029265735.1 of Marinobacter segnicrescens. GTDB lineage: Bacteria > Pseudomonadota > Gammaproteobacteria > Pseudomonadales > Oleiphilaceae > Marinobacter > Marinobacter segnicrescens_A. Next base: position 2,685 of record JAJUHY010000102.1, read on the forward strand.
CAGCGGGTGCCAAAACAACACTTTATCGACGGCCTGCAGTCCCTGGCCGCCAACGATGGCGTCAGTAACCTTGGCATCACGCTCGCCGATGATGAGCCAGGGGCGTAAGCGCCTCCAACACCACCGAATACCAGAAGACACGGTCATGAAACTCTCAGCCTTTGGACGCAAGTTCACAGCCGATGCCGGCATTACTTCCCTGATGGATGATCTGGGCAACGCACTCGCCAGTGGCGACGACATGATCATGATGGGGGGCGGTAATCCAGGGCAGGTGCCGGAGGTTCAGGAGCGGCTGACCGAGATTCTGACCGGGATGACCCAGGACCCGGCCGCCATGACGCGGCTGGTGGGCATCTACGATCCGCCCCAGGGGGAAAAACAGTTTATTGCCTCGCTGGCTGACCTGCTGAACCGGGAGTACGGCTGGGGTCTGACGGAAGAAAACATCGCTCTTACCAATGGTAGTCAGGCGGCGTTTTTCATGCTGTTCAACATGTTTGCCGGGGACTTTGGCGAAGGCAACCACAAGCACATTCTGCTGCCACTGGCGCCGGAATACAATGGCTACGCCGACGCGGGCATCGCGCCGGAACTGTTCCGCGCGGTGCGCCCGGAAATCAGCTTTACCGGCCCCCACGAATTCAAGTACCGGGTGGATTTCGGCGCCCTTGATGTGACCCCGGATACTGGCGCTATCTGTGTGTCGAGGCCCACCAACCCCACCGGTAACGTGGTAACTGACTTGGAGATGGCGGGTCTCGAAAGTCTTGCCCGGCAGCACGATATTCCGCTGATAATCGACGGCGCTTACGGCATGCCGTTCCCGAGTCTGCTCTATGTGGACGCGCAACCCCACTGGAATGAGCAGATCATTCTCTGCCTGAGCCTGTCCAAGCTCGGGTTACCGGCGGCACGCACCGGCATCGTCATCGCTGCGCCGCAGGTGATCCGGGCGCTGTCTGGCATTAACGCCATCATGAACCTCGCCACCGGCAGTTTTGGTGCGATGATGGCCGATCCGCTGGTGCGCAGCGGGGAAATCCTGTCCCTCAGCAGGGATGTAATCTGCCCCTTCTACAAGCGCAAGATGGAGCACGCGGTAACTGTCTTCACAGAAGCCATGGGCGATGAGGGGCAATGGTATGTCCACAAGCCCGAGGGGGCGATGTTCCTGTGGCTGTGGTTCCCGGATCTGCCCGTCAGCAGCCTGGAGCTGTACCAGCGCCTGAAGGCCAAGGGCGTGCTGGTGGTTTCCGGCCATTACTTCTTCCCTGGCCTGGCGGAGGACGGCTGGCGCCACCGGCACGAATGTATCCGGGTGACCTACTCACAGGATGACGCCCAGGTGGCCGAAGGGCTGCGTCGAATTGCGCAGGAAGTGAAGGCGATTCGGGCGGAGTATCCGTAAGGCCCGGCAGGGCTACTATGTCCCTGCCGGTGTTTCTCCACGGCTGGCCTCGTCCAGCCGCACTTCATAACGGCTGCCGTCAGGCTCGGTCTGGACCAGGCGTACGAGCAGATAGTCCAGCTCGGGGGCGAACCACATCAGGGTCTCTCGCTTGCTGTCCTTCTCCCGCACCTTTTCCACTTTGATGGTGTTCAGTTCCCCCAGGCTGGTGGTCTGGAGCTCTTCTCCTACGACGGCAAAGCGGTCATGCTCGAAGTCGTCCTTGTCCGCGACTGTATAGTTCATGGCGGTTTTGCCCGCCTTCAGGTCCTGGCGCAGCTGTAGCTGGAAGCCCAGGGGGTCCAGTGCATGTTCCGGAAGGTCCACTGTAAAGCTCTTGCCATCGTAACTGCCGCTGACACTCTGCGCCGCCTGGTTGAAGTTGAGGGCACGGCTGCGGTTTTTGACAAGCATACCGTTGAGGCGGTACCGGTATTTCAGGGGTATGACACGGCCTTCTTCCCAGCGGAACTCGACGGATTCCCGGACATCCGCAATAAACGAATCCACGTTGAATTCGTAGAGCCAGGTCCCGTCGGCCTGCTGTTCCAGTGTGCGCCGTGCGGAGCCGTTAAGGGACAGGCCCTTGTCCATGGAGGCGCTATAGGTAGCGGCGATTGGCGTAAGTCCCTGGCCCGCGGCTGAAGATCCTTCTTCGACGGCTGCAGCCAACCCGGGGCTGGCCAGTAAAATAGCCAGCAGGCTGGGCAGGGCGAAGTGGCGCCGGGCTGAGCCTGAAAGGCGAACAAACATGGCTGATAGTCTCCCGTTACAGCGATAACTGCTTCGAGTGTACCCGGCCCCGTGGGCCCTCCGGATGACGGTTTGTTTAGTGGGTTGCGGCGCTGCCGGCGTTGGTCACTAACGCCGGAACGCGGCCCCGCCCGCTCAGCTTGCGGGCAGGGTCATCACTGTGGGCATGGGCTGACCATCGAACAGGATGCGATCCTGTCCCGCAAGTTGCAGCCGACCTTCGCAGAACCACCGGACCACGATGGGGTACAGAATGTGTTCCTGCTGGAGCACCCTCTCGGCCAGGGTCTCCGGAGAATCGTCTGGCCTTACCTCGACTTCCGCTCTGGCAATCACCGGCCCGCCATCCAGGTCTTCTGTCACAAAGTGAACTGAGACCCCGTGGACCAGGTCCCCGGCTTCAATGGCCCTTTGATGGGTGTTCAGACCACGGTATTTTGGCAGCAGGGAAGGGTGAACGTTCAGCATGCGTCCTTGGAACGCCCGCACCAGTTCCGGCGTGAGGATGCGCATAAAGCCGGCCAGCACGACCAGGTCTGGCTGATAGCCTTCCATTTGCCGTCTGAGTTCAGCGTCGAACGCCTCACGAGATTCAAACCGGGTGTGATCGACGGTAAAGGTCTCAATGCCGGCCTGTGCCGCGCGCTCCAGCGCAAACGACTGGGGCCGGTTGCTGCCAACCGCCACAATCTCACCCGGGTAATCCCGTTCCCGGGTGGACTCGATCAGCGCCTGGAGATTGGTGCCGGAACCAGAGGCCAGCACCAGAATCCGGGGCTTGTCGACGGGGGCCGCCTGCATGCCTTTCATTCCTGAATCAGACCCGGCGCATAGCGAACGTCTGGTGACGCACCCGACTCGCTGTGGGTCTCCACAACGCCAATCTGCCAGGCGGTTTCACCCATCGCTTTCAGCGTATCCAGGGTGAGGGACTTTGCCTCAGCCGGAACGCAGACGATCATGCCCACGCCGCAGTTAAACGTACGGTACATTTCCTCATCGGCGACGCCGCCCTGGTCCTGCAGCCACTGGAATACCGGTGGCATTTCCCAGCTGGTGGTATCAATTGCTGCCCGGGTGCCGTTTGGTAACACCCGGGGGATGTTCTCTGGCAGCCCGCCGCCGGTAATATGAGACATGGCGCGAATGTCAACTGTCTTAACGAGTTGCAGCAGGTTTTTAACGTAAATTCTTGTCGGCGCCATCAAGGCTTCGGCCAGAGTGGCGTCGCCCACCGTTGTGTCCAGACTGGCACCGGACACTTCCAGAATCTTGCGGATCAGGGAATAGCCATTGGAGTGGGGTCCGGATGAGGCCAGGGCGATGAGGACGTCTCCCGGTTGTACCCGGCTGCCATCAATCACATCGTCACGTTCCACCACGCCGACACAGAATCCGGCCAGGTCATAATCGTCGCCTTCGTACATGCCCGGCATTTCGGCAGTCTCGCCTCCTACCAGGGCGCAACCGGCAAGCTCACAGCCGCGACCGATTCCTTCCACGACGTTGGCCGCCACGTCTACATTGAGTTTGCCGGTGGCGTAGTAATCCAGAAAGAACAATGGCTCGGCCCCGCCTACCACAAGGTCATTGACGCACATGGCGACGAGATCGATACCAATGGTGTCGTGGCGCTCCAGCTGTATGGCCAGCCGCAGTTTTGTGCCCACGCCATCGGTGCCGGAAACCAGCACCGGCTCGCGGTATCCGCTGGGCAGCGCGACCATGGCGCCGAAGCCGCCCAGGCCACCAAGCACTTCAGGCCGACGGGTGCGTCGGGCAGTCTCCTTGATGCGATTCACCAGCTCATTGCCAGCGTCGATGTCCACACCTGCATCGCGGTAGGTGAGGGCGGGCTTTTTATCACTCATGTCGGGTCAACCATGTTGGTAGGTAGGGTCGATGGAATCGAAGCGCAGGATTTTACCAGTTGCCGATGACCGGACCAAATGTGTTTCCTGTCGCGCCCCTGAGGCCTCGTTGC
>JAJUHY010000081.1 GCA_029265735.1 Marinobacter segnicrescens
GTTCCAGCAGGCCGTCAAATTCCTGCTCAAACACGACCGGCAGCTGCTCCGGGTCCCGCACGGAATGCAAATCGAAGGTGATGCCGAACACTTCGTCCCGCTCCTGCTCTGAGAGCATGGCGAAGGTGTCACTAAAGCCCTCCAGAAGATCAAACTTGGTGAGTAACACGTAGACCGGAAACACTACGCCCAGCCTGTTGCGCAGTTCCTGCACCCGTTGTTTCAGGGCACGGGCATGGAGTTGGCGCTCGGTAGGGGTCTGCTCCAGCAGGTCAGCCACGCTGACGGAAAGAATGACACCGTTGATGGGCTGGCGGGAGCGGTATTTCCGCAGCAGACCCAGGAACGACTTCCAGCCCTTGGCATCCCGCTTGTCACCGGATTCCTGGGTGGTATAGCGGCCGGCGGTATCAATGATCACGGCACGATTGGTGAACCACCAGTCGCAGTAACGGGTACCGCCGACGCCTTTTACCGAATCCAGGCCCATTTCACTTTTAAGCGGAAACTCAAGGCCTGAATTCAGCAGTGCCGTGGACTTTCCCGATCCTGGCGCGCCGATGATCATATACCAGGGCAGCTCATACACCGAACGGAAACGGCCAGGCTTCCACTGTTTCATCAGCGTCAGGGCCTTGCGGAGGTTGGCCCGCTGGGTGTCCATTTCCTCTTTCAGCAGTTCGTCCTGATCACTGCACGCCATCATCTCGGTGACCACTTTCTCGTTGTCCCGGCGCTGACGTCGTGCCTTCCAGAGACTTACCGCCAGCACAACAATGACCAGAGTCAGCAGGAACACCAGACGAGCTGCCACCGACGCCAGCGGCTTGTAGTCAGCAATCGCCAATAGCGGCCCGCCGAACCAGACCAGCAGAACCAGGGCCAGCACACCAAGGGCGAGAAACACCCGGCGCCAGGTTAAAAACGCGGTTACACGGCGAATCCATGCCATCACTCAGACCTCTTCCTCAAGTTTCCGGAACCAACAGGATTTCCACACGACGGTTGCGCGCCCGGTTCTCCGGGGTATCGTTTGCGAACAAGGGTTCAGCCTCGCCCCGCCCCTCTGGCCAGAGACGGCCGCCAAGATTGCCATTCCGACCGAGCATGTCCGCTACCGAGGTTGCTCGGGCCAGGGACAGGTGCCAGTTGGAGGGGTAGCGGGCTGTGGCGATAGGTCGGTCATCGGTATGGCCAGTAACCAGGATCGAGCCCGAAGTGGATTCCAGAGCACGGGCAATCTTGCTGATAATCGGCTCCATATCGGCCCGCACCGAGACTCCGCCGGAATCAAACAGGGCTTCACTACCGATACGCAACCGGGTACCCATGTTTTCGCCGTCCAGTTCCACCAGACCCCGATCAATCTCGGTCTGTAACATCTGCCTCAGATAGCGCAGGTCGTCGGGATTACCAGCGCCTTCCTGTACCGGACGCTCCGGAACGCCGACCTGATTGAGTTCTGCCAGCACCGGCTCTGCCTGACTGGTCAGCTGGTGCGTCAGCCACAGATAACCCAGCAGCAGCGCAACCGCACATACCGCCGCGCCGACCCAGAGCGGAACACCGTAACTGAGACCAGCCCCCGGCGTTACGCGGCTTTCCCAGCTTCTGTCAAATGGTGTGGTAAAGCGCCCCTGATCGGCGCAGATTTCGTGGTACAGGCAGTCCCGCAGGATATCCAGTTGTTCTTCGCCGCGCTCCTCAACCCGGTAGCGCCCTTTGAAGCCCAGGCACAGACACAGGTATTGCAGCATCATTAGTGGGAAGTTCGAGGTACGCCGGGCCTTGTCTACCAGTTCAAAGAAGTGGGTGCCGGACCAGGTCTGGGAGTGAAACTCGGACAGCAGCGAAGCCGCAGCCCATTGGCCACCCTGTCCCCACTGACTGTTCAAAACGATTTCATCCAGCAGCGCGCAGACGCAATAGGAAGCAACATCGACGGTTTCGGGACTCTGATCCGCCGCCTTCAGTGCCGCACGGTAGTCCCGCACCAGGTCCATGCACTGGCGACGCAGGTGGGTCATGTCTTCCACGGCTTCCGCCCGGGCCAGGCGGTTGGCGACCGACAGCAGGCGGGAAGCTTCATCACAGACCGGACCCAGCCGGGTTGTTGGCAGGCGGAAACGGGTCGCGTCGCCGGCCTGAAATGCACTGGTTCCGACACCGGCCGCGGGCGCCAGCTGGGTATGGTCATCCGAAGGAGCCGGGCGCTCCGGCCTGGGGTCCACCTGTCGCGCGCCGGGGCGCGGCTTGATTACGGTACTGTCGTTCATGTCATCATCCCTGTGTGATACTCACGTCCCTGAGACCAACTACTGCCGGATGGCCCACAGCTCCAGTTTGAGGCCGGGGTAATTACCAGAAACATGCAGCGCCAGGCCGCCGCTCTGTTTGAGCTGCTCCCAGCGATCGGATTTGCCGTCCAGCAGGAAATAGTGGTAGCCCGCATGGAACGGAATCTGCCGTGGCGCTACCGGCAGCGCACTGATGCCGATACCCGGCAGATGGTTGTTGACCAGGTCCCGGATGTGCTCCACCGGTCCCAGCTTGATCTGGGCTGGCAGGCGGCGGCGGATGTCTTCCGTGGTGAGGTCCGCCTGTACCGCCAGGACAAACTGGGCGGTTTCCAGCATGGATTTGTCCGTCAGCGGCGCAACCTTGATGCCAAACTGGGCTTCTTCCAGTTTCAGCGCCACCGCGGTCTGCTCCAGGACGGTGCTCAGGGACTGACTGAGAGCCGCCGCCAGGTCACCGAAGGTTTCGGTCAGGCGGTCATGGCTGTAAGACGGCAACTGGGGCGGTACCTTTTCGGCCCGGGTGAAGGTCGCCAGTTCTCCGATCAGGGTAACCACCAGTTCGTAGAAGCGCTCGGGATGTACCAGCGTACTGTCCTTGAGATGCTCCAGCACCGGCTGCCAGCGGTTGAGGGTCTGCAGCATCAGCACATCGAACAGTGTGGTCGACTGTTCAGCGCCTTTCTGCATACGGCCAGCCAGCGCCCGCGCCCGCTGCTTGACCATGGCGAGCGACTCACGGACCAGCGATGCCAGCGGCGCGATCCGCTCAATGTCGAGGCAGGGCGGCATGTAGTTACGATCCAGCCGCACTTCCTTGTCAGCGATCACTTCCACGACCCGCGCGATCGGAATCGCCGCGTAACCCGCCAGATCTTCCCGACCCATCCGCAGCGAGGGGTTCAGCCGCGCCAGCCCGAGGGTTTCTTCCTCGCCGCTCTCATCTGAATCGTCCAGCACGCTGTCTTCCTGGAACCGGTAACGGGCCACCTGGCCCTGGTCCGGCATCGCGATGTTCAGCCCCGCCTGACGTTCCATGGGAACCGCCAGCCAGACCAGTTCATCACGGGCATCACCGGGCACGATCAGCTCCAGGCCATCGCTCTGGTCGAAGGAAAACGGCATGCCGTCGGGCAGAATACCCGTCACTTCCACCAGACTGATCTGCCCCAGAGCCGGGGCCTGCTGGTCCATCACCAGCTCCCGCACGCCGTAACCGTGGGGATTGATCAGCGCATGGCGCTGGGATGCGGTGTGGTATAGAAAGCGATCCTGTTGCTGGAAGTGCTGGGGCCGGAGCAGCATGCCCTCAGACCAGGCAACCTTGGCCAATCGTTCCATGATAATACGTCCTTTTTGATCGGTTTGAGGCCGGCAGCCCGGTCAGTTACGCACTCTTTCCATACCAAGACCATCCACTGAGACCGTGATGTCCTTATACCCTTTCGGGCTGGCATCCATGATCAGCTTCCAGCCGGCTTCATCAATATTCTGGAACGCACCGACAATGCCGATGTAACGAGCCTTCTTGTCCAGCACCATGGGCAGAACCTCTACCAGATCCGGGCGCAGGATAAGTTCCTCCATGGCCAGCAGATCGCCCTCAAGCACCGCTTCGGGCTCGTCATAAAGATCAAAGAACCCGGCACTGCGGAAGGTATCCACGGCCTTGAGTTCGTACACCCGGATCACCAGCGGCGAGGCGCGCCCGGAGGCATCCGGATTGATCGTCTTGCCTGCTTCGAATCGGATGTTGGTGTATGGATCAACAACGTAGTTAGCTACGGCACAGCCACTGAGCACAACCACACTCATAAGGAACAAATACTGAATCCAGCGCATTCGACTACTCCCTTTCACTACGACTGACTGCCACTTCATAGGCATCCACAAATGTATCGCTGCGCAGCATACGGTCGATATCGCCGTACTCCTGCTGATGTTGCTGGCGCTGACTCTGCAGCGCTGCCAGTGCTTTCCGGCTACCCAGCAGCCGTCCGCTGCCGGCCTCTGGCGGCGACTTCAACAGGTCGCGGATGACCTCCTCAACGCCGCTAAGAAGCGCACGCTCATGGCTCACCACATCGCCAAACGCCTGCCTCACGGCCTCTTCCGGACCCAGATAGGACGGGTGTCGACGGAACAGCAGACCCTCCAGTGCATCACTGGCGGTGGCTGAAAACTTGAGCGGGTTGTTTTCGCTGCGCTGAAACAGGGTTTGCTTCACCCGGAGCTGCTGCTTTTGCTGCGCCCGCATATGGAGCAGGTCCAGCAGACGATCCAGCAGCGTGCGGGTCAAAACCCCAAGGGCACGGCACTGCTCGGCGCTCAAGTCCGCTGCATCCATACCGTGCAGCCCGAGTCCTTCAAGCAACGCCTTTAACTGAGTAGCACCACCTTGCTCTGCCCCATCATCGGGGCCGGCCACCGCGCCCCAGTCCCACTGGTCCGGGATACCGGCTTTCGGTAACTCGACATGACTATCACCCAGGAACCGCTCATTCAGGCCGGAAGCAAGGTTACTGCCCGGGCTAATCTGGTCGGCCCGGGTCGATTCAAGCGAGGGGGAAGGTGATAGCTCCGACGTAGTCATGGCAGCCAGAGGAGTCGGCTGGGGTGCTGCAGGGACTTCTGCCGGCATGGGCTCCGACCGGGATACCGCTTTATGGGCCAGGCTCACCGTCAGCTCGTAGTCGCCAAAACGCAGCCGGTCGCCGTCGTGAAGGCTGACCTCGACATCACGGCCGAGGGGTTCCACGGCATCGTTGATAAAGACGCCATTGGTAGAGATATCGCGGATCAGAAACCCGCCGTTGTCTGCGCTGCGAATTTCAGCATGACGGGAGGAGACAACCTTGGCAGGATCAGGTAATTGCCAGTCACAGGACTCTGACCGGCCTACCACCCAGGTCTGACCTGGCCCAAAACGGCGGGTCGGGGTAACTGTCGGTGATAACCGCTGGTAACTGGTGATGGCAAGCTCGAGATCCATGAGCCAATCCTTCCTTTGACAACCGTCCTGACAGACCGGTCTGGCAACCGGAATGCGCTCTCCTTTGACTTTCCCGGTCCACATAACCATCCGGGTAATACCACCGGAAACCGGTCTGAAACCGGGCCTCTGGCATAGGTCGGACAGAGATTATGCAGTGTCCCTGTCAATGTCAATCGGGGCTGACACAGGATGCCACCCCTCAGTTCGATATAACCAGAAACGCGTCACATTGCCGGGTTTTAACACAAACCCTTCCCTTGACTCGATGGTGGCAACCTGCCTAGCATTCGGGTCCAGGAAACCTACCCTCAGGGACCAAGAGGATCTGGCAATGGATGCCACCGAAACCCTGCTCGACGACAGCACTCATACCCATGACCCTGCCCGGCCAGAGCTACCGGAACAGGGCAGTCCCGAAGGCCCGCGTCATAAGCGCCTGGGCATGGTACTCAATAACCGTTACCGAATCGTCGCGCTAATCGCCTCGGGCGGCATGAGCGATGTCTATAAGGCCGTTGACCAGAACCTTGAGAAAGCCGGCTCCCGGGATTGCCTGGTGGCCATCAAACTGTTGCGCACCAGCCTGACCCGGGATCCGGGCGCCCGCAGCCTGCTGGCCCGGGAAGCGGCGAAATCCAAGCGGTTATCCCACCCCAATATCATCCGTATTCACGACCTCAATCACGACGGTGACGACTGGTTTCTCGTTATGGAACTGCTGGAGGGCGAACCCCTGTCGCGGATCGTCCAGCGGGCCAAACCCAACGGGTTGAAATGGAAAGGCTGTGTAGCCGTCTTGCGGCAGGTGGCCGATGCCCTTGCCTACTCCCATAGTCAGGGTATTGTTCATGCCGACCTGAAGCCGTCCAACATCTTTTTTACCCGCGAAGGCCGCATCAAGTTACTGGACTTTGGTGTGTCACGGGCACTGCAGGCGCAGCAGCCCGAGGATTACCTGAACCCCCGTGCCGAGGACGAGACGTCCATCTACGGTTACACGCCGGCTTACGCATCGCCGGAACTGATGGAAGGGAAAGACCCTTCGCCCCAGGACGACCTGTACGCACTGGCCTGTATCAGCTATGAGCTGCTGTCTTCCCGTCATCCTTTTGACCGGCAGAAGCTGAGCCTGGAAGAACTCAGCCAGTACAAGCTGAAAAAGCCCCGCAGCATGCCGCGGCGGTTCTGGCGCGTGGTCAAACGCAATCTGCGCTACGATCCCCGCTACAGTTCACTGGAGCTGCTGCAACGAAAAATGGAACCGTTACGGTGGCAGCCCTGGGCGGCTTCTAGCCTGATGCTGGGGCTCATGGCAGCCAGCGCCTTGCTCTGGCATCAGCAATATACCCGGGCGGTTACCGCAGAAATGATCCTGCATGATCAGGAACTGTATCAGTCTGAGATTTACCGAGTCCGGCAACTGGGTCCCGAACAGTTACTTCGCAACGTCAACCGCCTGCCTGTTTTCGAACGGGAAAGCATTCTTCGCAGCGAAGCCGATCGTTTACTGGGCTGGTACCTGAAACAGGTCGACGACACCCTCAGCGGAGCCCGTAACGGTCAGGAGCTGCCGGATATCCCTGCTGCGCTGGCGCTGGTCGCCGAAGCCATGGCGTTCTATCCCCGGGACCACGAACTCCACATGCTGGACCAGCAGATCCGCCGCCGTCAGCAGTCGCTGGAGGCGGCCCTGAGTGGGGAGCTTACAACCCGTCTGGACGAAGGCGAATACCGCAGCCAGCAGGCGTGGACGGATGTCACCGGGCTGGCGCGGGACCTGGAGTCCATCGGCGCCTCACTACCGCCAGTTTCGGAACAGGCCATGGCCCAGTTCAATGAGCAACTCACTGAAGCTTTGGATACGGATAACGACGCTGCACTGGCCCGGCTGCTGATACTTGGCGAACGCTTCTTTGCCGACGAGCCCGCCATCGCCGACAAGCTGGCCCGCGCGGAAACCATGGAAGCTTCCGTTACCGCGCTGGGGGAATACTACGCCGAAATTGCAAACGGCAACGA
>JAJUHY010000234.1 GCA_029265735.1 Marinobacter segnicrescens
CCCATTTCCCAGTTTGTGGTCAAGATAACCAATCCGCCGCTGCGCCCCCTGCGACGGGTGATACCGGGCATTGGCGGCGTGGATGGCGCGTCACTGGTGCTCGCGGTCCTGGTGAGTGCGCTGTTTTTCGCCCTGTTGTGGGTGGCCCACGGTTTTCCGGTGACCGCCCTCAATCCCATCGCGTTGATCGCCTGGGCTGGCGTGCATGTGCTGGGGCTGATTATTGAAATCTACTTCTGGGCGATTCTGGCGGTGGTCATTATCAGCTGGGTGGCTCCACAAAGCAGCCATCCTGCCATCATGCTGGTAGCCCAGATCACTGAGCCGGTCATGCGTCCGGTCAGGAACATCGTGCCGCCCCTGGGTGGCCTGGACCTGTCTCCCATCTTTGTCTTCCTGATCCTCAACGTGCTGCGCGTGATGGTTGATCATCTCGGCGCTGCCGTCGGACTTCCGGTCTGACATCGAGGCCCGCTGCCGCGTCCGGGTCACAGCAGCTGAACAGCCCCCGCTGTTGTGACCCGGTTAACAGACGTGGCAATAAAAACTACATAATCTATCGTGGACGAATTGTAATTCGGCAACCCACGCACGCTTAGCATCTCCCTCTGACAACTTCGGGATGGAATCCCGGCCGCAAGCCAACAGGTGCAGCAGGATGAACGGATCAGCGGTCCTGGCCAACCAGGTCGAAGCCTACCATCAGTGGAAAAAGGAACTTATCCGGCAGGTCAGCCGTTACCGGCTGTGGCTGCAGGATAACGACCTGTACTCCGACGACGTGAGTGAACGTATTCGCCGCGGTATTGAACTGCTGATTGAAGATGAACTCACTATTGCCTTCGTTGGTGAATACTCCCGCGGCAAGACCGAGCTGATCAACGCCCTGTTCTTCGCTGAGTATGGCCAGCGCATGTTACCGTCGGAAGCGGGCCGCACCACCATGTGCCCCACCGAACTTTTCTTCGATCGTGCTACCGGCCGCAATTACCTGCAGCTTCTGCCCATTGAAACCCGGGAAGACGAACTGTCCCTGCAAGAGCTTCGGCGCCAGCCCCGGTACTGGGTTCGTCACGAACTCGACGAGAGCGACCCCGAAGCCATGCGCGCAGTCCTGGCCGAAGTCGCCCGTGTGCGCAGTGTCAGTCCGCAGACCGCCCGCCGCTACGGCTTCAGTGAAACCATGCTGGAGGTAGACCGGCAGAACCCCGGTCAGGTTCTGATTCCCGCCTGGCGCTATGCGCGCATCAGTATCCGCCATCCGCTGTTTGAGCATGGCCTGCGCATTCTGGATACTCCGGGGCTCAATGCCCTGGGCTCGGAGCCAGAGCTGACCGTGAGTCTGCTGCCTTCGGCCCACGCGATCCTGTTTTTGCTGAGTGCTGATACCGGCGTCACCGCCAGTGACATGACCATATGGCGGGAACATATTGATACTGACGACGCCGATCACCGCGCGGGCCGGTTTGCGGTACTGAACAAGATTGATAGCCTCTGGGACGAGCTTCGCCCAGAGGCTGAAGTGCAGGAAAATATTGACCGGGTCCGGCATACCACCGCCGCCCACCTTGGGCTCAGGGACCACGAGGTCATTCCCATTTCCGCCCGCCAGGGCCTGACCGCCCGCGCCCGCAATGACAGCGCCCTGCTGAATCGTAGCGAACTGCCCCAGCTGGAACGACTGCTGGTTGATCGCATCCTGCGTCAGAAAGAAGAGCTGATGACCCACAGTCTGATCAATGACCTGCTGGGCATGCTGCAAAATAGCCAGGCCGCCATGCAGACCCGGCTGGCAAGCCTTGAGGAAGAGTTTCAGGCCTGTTCCGGCCAGTCCGTGGATCGTGCCGCCCTGCGCCGGCTGGCAGACCGGGCCCAGACCGATTATGACTTCTACTACCGCAAGCTGATCACTCTGCGCTCCAGTCGTCGGCTGATGCAGTCTCAGGGTGAGATTCTGATGAACATGGTCAGCGAGTCCCGCTTCAACGCCCACGCCGCTACGGTCCGCCAGATGATGAACAAAAGCTGGACCTCAGCAGGCATGAGCCAGGCCATGGACCATTTCTTTGAACTGCTGGAAAGCGATCTGCAGAATCTGCTGGCCGAAGGCCGGCTGGCGGACCGGATGGTGGAAGCCATCTATCGCCGCTACAACGAGGATTCCCGTGCCCGTCATCTGGAACCGATCCCCCTGCGAGCCGGACGCCATGTGATTGCCATCCGGGAACTGCGCAAGCGGGCCGCTCGCTTCCGCCGCGCTCCGGGCAACCTGCTGCGGGAACAGAAATCTCTCATCCGCCGCTTTTTCCAGGTCATGGTGACGGAAGCCCGCACCCTGCATGAACGGGTGCGCCGGGACGTGGAGCGCTGGCCAGGCGAAGCGCTGCTGCCCATCATGCAGTTCTCCATGGAACAGAAACAGCTTCTGGAGCACCAGGTACGCCGCATCCGCGATATGGTTCGCAACGACCGCGACAGCAAGGCCGAACGGGAGCGTCTGAGCAACACCATCAGCGACCTCCGCCGGCAGCTGGAACTGGCGGACGCCATACAGCGGCAGATCCGGCGACCAGCACCTACGCTCAGTCAACAGAAAGTGGTCAGTATTTCAGGCATTGCCTGAACCGGTCCTGACTTCGGGCTGCCCTTCCAGAGCCGATACCTCGCCGGACGACTTGCTCCAGATGACCCGGCGTGGGCGCACCCTGGTTGCAGCTCTGACGGCCCCCATTTAAACTGCATGGCCTGTACCAGTCCCGTTGGGCTGGATTCTGTCGAACGATGACTGATCAAGGATTCCACCGCGTCGATGCCCGACTCCCTGCCTCCGGACTCTGTGGGTCTGGTTACTCCGCAAACTCTGCATTTTGATGAGCCGTTGCAGCTCGCCTGCGGCCAGACCCTGGAAAGCTGGGATCTGGTAGTCGAAACCTACGGTACCCTGAACGAAAACCGCAGCAACGCCGTGCTGATCTGCCACGCCCTCAGCGGCAACCATCACGCCGCCGGCTACCATTCCATGGAAGACCGCAAGCCTGGCTGGTGGGACGCCTGTATCGGACCTGGCAAGCCCATAGATACCAACAAGTTTTTCGTCGTCAGTCTGAATAACCTGGGCGGCTGCCACGGCAGCACCGGCCCCAACACCGTGAACCCTGCCACCGGCGAACTCTACGGCCCGGACTTCCCGGTAGTAACAGTCCAGGATTGGGTGAACAGTCAGGCCATTCTGGCTGACCGGCTTGGTATCGATTGCTGGGCGGCCGTTGTCGGCGGCTCACTGGGAGGCATGCAGGCCATGCAGTGGAGCCTGAGCTACCCGGACCGGGTAAAACACGCGGTGGTCATTGCCTCGACACCCCGGCTAACGGCGCAGAATATCGCCTTTAACGAAGTGGCCCGACAGGCCATCACCTCCGATCGTGAGTTTCACGCCGGACGCTACTACGAGCACGGCACACTTCCCCGCCGGGGCCTGATGCTGGCCCGGATGGTAGGGCATATCACCTATCTGTCGGATGCCTCCATGGGCGAGAAATTCGGCCGCGAATTGCGGGAGCAGGCCTACCAGTTCGGCTACGACGCCGAATTTCAGGTAGAAAGCTACCTGCGCTATCAGGGCGAACGGTTTTCCGAGAGCTTTGATGCCAACACTTACCTGCTGATGACCCGGGCGCTGGACTATTTTGATCCGGCCTACGAAACCGGTAACGATCTGGTCAAGGCCATGGCCCGGGCCAAATGTGAGTTTCTGGTGGTGTCGTTCAGTACCGACTGGCGGTTCTCGCCGGCCCGCTCTGAAGAAATGGTCAACGCCATGATCGCGGCGCGGCGCAAGGTGAGCTACGCTGAGATTGATGCGCCCTGGGGCCACGACGCCTTCCTGATTCCCACCCCCCGGTACAACGCCGTACTGGGCACGTATCTGGCCCGTGTGGCCCGGGAGGTCGGAGCATGAGAGCCGACCTGGAAATCATCCAGCAGTGGATCAGGCCCGGCAGTCACGTGCTGGACCTGGGCTGTGGCGACGGTACGCTGCTGCACTATCTGCAGCACGAGCGGCAGACCACCGGTTTCGGGCTGGAGATCAACCCGGACC
>JAJUHY010000242.1 GCA_029265735.1 Marinobacter segnicrescens
CCTGGCCGCAAGACAGCCAGGTGGAATACCAGCCAAAGTATTGCTCGAGCTTGGGGCCGGTGCCCAGGTTGGAAATGATGGTCTGGGCGGCGAGAACCATCTGCAGATGCGCAAGGCCAACCAGTAACTGCCCCAGCACCAGCCCCGGGTAGCCATACCAGAAATGGATAGCGAGCAGACCCGCAACCATCAACCCCGCTCCGGTTATCAGCGTCGCCCGCCCACCGTACCGCGAGACAACGCCGCCAAGGGGCACCGCCAGCAGTAAGGGCAGGAAATACTGGGAGCTGAATATGGCACCAAGAACCAGCGGCGAAGCACCGAGCTGCAGGCCGTAGACAGGCACGGCCACAATCAGCATGGAATACACGACAAAGCAGAGCGTCAGCGACAGACAGACGATGAAAAAATTGGTCCGGGCTTCGGACTCGTTGGGAGAATACGTGTCAGTGATCAAAGTAGAGTCTGGCGTCAGGGGATGAACATTAGACGCTACATGGTATCGGGAACAGACAGAGACTGGAAACAGGTTCCGGGACGGCGCCAGTTACGCCGTCCCGGATGACTTATCAACAATATTCCGCTATGGAAGCGTCACAGACGTGAACTGAACCCCGTCAGATGACCGGTATGCTTTTCGTGGAGCTTCACGAACTCGTCATTATCAGCGGAAGGAGTAATGCGCTTTTCACGAGCTTCATCCATCACTGCCTTACGTGCGCTCACCCACTGATCCATGTGCTGGATCGCTTCCTGGTTGAGCTTCTCGTCCTCTTCGGTCCACTCGCCAATCTCCTTCAGGTAGCGCACAGTACCCTCGTGAAGCGGGATAGGTGAACGCCTGGCGTAGCTGCGGGTTACCTCAAGGCTCATGCGGGCCGACAGGGGATGAGTGGACTTGTATCGGTCGTGGTTTTCGTGGAACCACTTTGCGAGCGTGTAGACGGTGTCTGCGTCCATATCCGGACGGGTCGCATAGATAAAGTTGGACGTTAGCCCATCTACACCCACTGAGGTTTTAACCCCGAACGGAATGGTGGCCGGCAGAGACATGGGAGAGTGCTCCAGGAACCGCTGCCAGGCCTCGGTATTGTCCAGGTCCATATTCAGCCAGCGAATGCCGCCGGGCGCGCCTTCCATCTCTGACAGTACAGAACTGATCGGTGCACACCAGGCGACGTCTGCCCTGCCCTCGACTACCGAGCGGCAGTTTTCAGCATAGCTGCTGGCAGGCACGTAGCGGATGACCTTGTTTGCCTCATCCTCACTCATTCCAAGAAATGCCGGCAAGGCCTTGCGCACGGTAGTGGTCATCGCTGGTGAAAAAGCACCCTGAGCGACACGCACACCGCCAGCCTTGATATCGTCCAGGGTCTGAATTTTGGAGTCCCCGGAGACGACGAAGCCCCATGGGGTATCGTTGTGGTGCCACACCATCCGTTGCGCGGCGACCGGGGCGGTGAGATAGCTGTCGATGCCTTCGAGCTGATAACGCATCTCGGCGGCGGTGACAGAACTTAAGCCAATATCCTGCCGTTCGACCAACCGGCGGTAGCGCTGGATTTCACTGTCTTCCGGAACGACCCGGGCGGATTTGCCAGTCTGCTCCTGATACACGGCAGCCCAGCCATTGGTGGACGCAAAGCTGGCGGTTTGGGTGCTCGGGGTACCGATGACCAGCAGGCGCGGGAGGGCTTCGTAATCGGCCTGTGCGGTGGTGGTAGCGATGGCGCCAACAGTAACGGCGGCCGCCATCAGTGCGGGACGAAGAAATGGAAACTTCATGGATACTCTCCTGACAATTGTTTTTGTAATGTCTTCGATTCCGGTATTCCACAGACGGAGACTGAAACATGTCATCTCCTGACATGTGTCAGCCTACCGCGGTTTTTCGGTAATCGCAAAGCCAACCCGGCAGATTTCGAGGCATTTGCAGAAACTTTTCATTTTATTCAAACGGGCGTTACACTGGCGCTAAGTTAGCAGGAACAATTAAAAATTATGAAAAAAGAGCACCCGAGTGCCGGGCCAACAGCTGCCCGGGCCAGCGCTGATTTAAATCACCAGGACGAGTTGCCCGTTGCCACTGCTGCCGGCACCCGAAACCTTTCCCTGACGGAAAAACGGCGGGAACAGATCTGCGATGCCGCACTGGAGCTCTTCCTCCAGAAGGGGTTTGCGTCGACAACCATCCGGGATATCTGCGCCCGATCTGGTGTAAACCAGGCCAGCATTTACGACTACATATCCAACAAGAACGATATTCTTCGACTCTTGCTGAACCGGTTATGGCTCAACTCCGGCGCTCCGTCACTGCCAGACCTGCTGGAACAGCACCCGGAGAATACCCTTAAGGAAAACATTGTCTGGTATCTGAAGGAGTTCTGGAGCAAGCGACGCAAGGGCACTCTGCTGGCCTACCGCACCATCCCCCACCTCACCCAGGAAGACCGGAAAACCATGCGGATCAGGGACGAGGAGGTCATTAACCGTCTCACAGTCATTTTCCAGGACCTGACGCAATTACCGGAGAACGACCCCCGCATTAAAATCATCGCCAATCTGGTGATTTTCATGGCGGGTTTCGGGCCATTCAGAGACTGGCTGCACAGGGATCTGGACACCGACCTGGTCGCGGATACGGTGGCGGCGGGCATTGTGGCGATGATTGAGAATCTGGCTAATTACAGCCTGGAACAGCCAGAAAGCTGATTCGAAAAATTTATGGAATGAGACTCGCCGCGTGCCGGACAAAAAGCGTCGTTTCGCACTGGCGTAAGCGCATCGTAGTCAGATGCCTGATGACAGAAGGGAGATACCGCTCCCTCATAAGAGGGAGCGGTATCTGTGCGGGATCAATTCAATAACGGACGGCTGGCCCGGTTCTCTTTCCATACCCAGCCAATCAGCAGTACCGCCAGTGCACCACTGATGATGGTTGTCCAGAAGCCCGGGAAGCTGAAGGCGAAACCAACCGCCAGCATCGGCAAGCGCAACATTTGCGGCACTCTACCGGCACCCAGCATCCACCCTTCAAGACCACCGGAGATCATCATGATGCCTACGATAATGGACGGCAGCACGTAGATCAGCGGTGTCAGATCCCCCTGCAGCACCAGTGCGGGCTGGAACAGGAAGAACAGCGGGATAAAGTAGATCACCACGCCCAGCCGCATGGCTGTAAATGACGTCCGCATTGGGGGCGCCCCTGCGATTGTGCCCGCCAGGAAGGCAGCCGCACCAACCGGTGGTGTAATGGCCGACAGCATGGCGTAGTAAACGATAAAGAAGTGGACCGCGATGGTGTTCAGGCCACCCACCTCAATGATCGCCGGCGCCAGAGTCACTGCCAGGAAGATGTAGGCGACGATAGCCAGACCTGCCATCCCCATGATGAAACAGGCAACAATACCAAACAGCAGGATCAGGTACAGGTTGTCGCCGCCCAGGCTAACCAGGCCGGAAGTCACCGAACCGGTCACACCAGTGATGGTCAGCGCACTCACCACAAAGGCGATAGGCAGGATGATGGCCGCTGTCTGGGTAACCAGCACACCAATCTGGCGCAACGTGTCAAACATGCGCCGTGGGGTCAGCCGGGTGTCCTTCTGCAGGAACGAAAGGCCGACCATCAGCAGGCTGGCATACCACGGGGTGTAGTACTCCCAGCGCATGTACAGCAGACCCCAGATCAGGAAAACCATCACGGACAGATAGGGCCAGCCCCGCTTGAGAACGCTCTTCGCGGTGGGCAGCAGCTCTCTCGGCATACCCTTCATGCCGGTACGGGCGGCATAAGCGTCTACCTGCAGCAGAAGACCGAAGTAGAACAGCAGTGACGGGATAATGGCGGCAATCATTACCGTGGCGTAGTCCACCCCGATGGTAATAGCCATAACAAACGCGATGGCCCCCATCACCGGCGGCATTACCACACCACCCATGGACGCACAGGCTTCA
>JAJUHY010000166.1 GCA_029265735.1 Marinobacter segnicrescens
CTTGCCGGGGACCTATGAGAAATCCGGGTTAGTGGTGTCGTAGAGACGGACATCGGTATCTGAATTCTGGACGAGAAGACCAATCTCCGTACACCCCAGAACTACGCCCTGTGCGCCTCGCTCAGCCAGTGATGCGATGATATCGAGGTAGACGTTTTTTGAAGCCTGTTTGACCACACCCTGGCACAACTCATTGTAAATAACAGAGTGCACACGCTCCCTCTGAGGCTCATCGGGCACAATCACCCGGATACCCTGGTCCTGAAGGCGTCCGAGGTAGAATGTCTGCTCCATGGTGAACTTCGTTCCCAGCAGGCCGATGCTGGTTATTCTGTCGCTCTTCAGTACATTGGCGGTGGCGTCCGCGATATGGAGGAGAGGAATACTAACTGCCTGTTCAATCTGAGGGGCGACTTTATGCATCGTGTTCGTACAGAGCACGATAAACTCGGCACCGGCTGCTTCTACAGACCGTCCGGCTGAGCTGAGTATTTCTGCTGTTGCGTCCCAGTCTCCCTGGTGCTGCAAGGCTTCGATCTCAGCAAAATCCACGCTATACAGAACGAGTCGGGCCGAGTGCAGCCCGCCAAGTTCGTCCCTGACTCTCTGGTTTATCAGCCGGTAATAAGTCTGGGTAGACTCCCAGCTCATGCCGCCGATCAGGCCTATGGTTTTCATAAGAGCGTCCCCATATTCAACGGCATTGTTTTGTCAGCCCTGCTTGTGATCCGTCATCCGGCGTCGGGCGACTTCATGGCCTCGTATGCTAAAGACGGTGGAGCTGGGGTTGCTCCTCTTGGAACCGTTCAGCCGGAGTCCGTCAGCTGTCTGAGCCCTTGCTGTTGGGCACTGATCTCCAGCCGATCGAAGCTGCGATAGTGCTGGAAGGAGTAGTGCGTCACATGTCCCGGTATGCTGGTTGACCGGGGTCAGTCTGATCGTTAGCATTTGCATGCAGTTAGATATTAGCTGGATTGTGTTTATTTATTCAAGGAAGATATATGCCTACCCGTCCGAATACCTATTCGTTGAAGATCACTGTTGCCCGCCTGCTGGAACTGTCCTATGCCCGGAACGAGGGCATTACCACCAGTATTCTCAGGGACGTGGGTCCTGCTTCTATTTCCGTTGATAGTAATGGCATCGCTACACTTAGTGGGAAAGCTGGAAATGTTACGTTCTCAGCTACCGATGCGTTGAAGGAGCTTGGTCTTGAGATTCGCCGGGTGGGCATTTCAATGGATGTAAACGGTGAAGGGGAGTTGGGTTACACCGCTCGTTTTATGTTCGCCGGAGCGTTGGCTTTGTCTGTCCGGGGGACAATTGATGTGGAGGAGCTGATCCTGTCGTGTTCGGGGCTGCTGTGTCGTGCCGCACGAGCATTGAAAAGCCGAACTGCTAGCACAGACCGGGAACTAGATAGGGCCTTGAAATGATGAGTTTGGCGATGTATCGCAACATAGCACTGGCGGCGTCCCTATTGCTGATGACAGGATGTGGCGGTCATCAGTCCCCCCATCCACAAACAAATAACATGCTATCGACCTATCAGAAAATGGCGGACGAGTTGTCAGAGACACCTACTTTTGCGACATACGAGCATTACCTTGCGGAAGAACTGATAGCGCAGATCCATTCTGATATTGCCGGTGACCTGGATGAGCATGTGGAGTTTCTTGCTCCACCGTTCTGGTTTGATTCGGTTTCGGAAACCTATCAGGGCCGTGTCGAGGGCAGGAGCTGCCTGGTCCTAAATGGAGTGTCTGTGGATGGAGACTTGATCAGCGCCGCCTTTGAGTATGTTGATCGGGAGGGGATGTTGAAGGTCCGGTCGGTGGAAATTGGTTTGTACGAGACTGACGAAAATCTCCCTGACGAGGTATGGTGCCCGGCTCGGGCGGATGAATTCTAGCCCGCCGGGTTCGTCCCTGACTCTCTGGTTTATCAGCCGGTAATAAGTCTGGGTAGACTCCCAGCTCATGCCGCCGATCAGGCCGATGGTTTTCATAATTGTGTCCCCATATTCACCGCACCTCGACGCATTCCGCGGTTGATATCGTAACCATTCCGGTAACGACCAGCTGTCCGTTTTTCTGCCAGAAGCCAAATTTCTCAAGGCCTGCCGACGCTATACACTCGCATCGTGAGGCAAGGGCTCCGCTGATGTCGCCAGCCAGACTGGAAGCCAATATTGCCTCTTGCAACGGCACTCGCAGCGCGACGGCGTTCGCGTAGGGCAGGCTGCTTCCCAACCGCAACGCTTCCGCAAGTTGATCAGAATAGTTCAGACTCAGGAACTCATGCAGCTCCCTTTGGAGATCAAAGTCATCCTCGTTCAGGGTGATTCTGAAACTGGCAAGCCGAACGTTTCTGGGGACAGTCTCTACCGCCTGGTTCAGTGAGAGCCCGTCCTGATGGGTTCGGGCCAGGAAGGCATGCTCATGATTATGGATGGATACTTCCCAGCCCGATGCAAATGTCCGGGCAAAGCACGAAATGAAAAGAAGCAAAAGGACTATGATACTTCTCATGGTTTTGATACCTGTTGACTGATTACGCCGGGCGGAGAACCACGATTGAAACCTATAACTGCGGCAGCGCTGTTGACGATAGTCTCATCTTCAACCTGTAGCGCGCGATCCAGGCCAATCTACCCTTTCCCATACATTGGCGGCTTATCCTGTGAGTGATGGAAGGGCCGAGCCGGAATGTGCGGCTAGCTGGCCTGCGCCAGTGGTGCGCATTATCACCGCAGGGCAAGCTACTCAGGTTGATCAGACCTTCGCCGCTGAGGTGGACGGGCTCATCTTCGTGGGTGAAGGGGACGCCTATGGTCTGGTCGAAGTCCATTCGCCAGCCGTTCCCGTCGAGCATCTCCACAGGCTGAACGATCCCGCGCTGATGGACAACTTTCTCACCCGGCTTTATTGCCGTGCCCGGTGGCGGGAGTTGACAGCTGAACCCGCTAACCTGAGCCGGCATCAGCTGCAATTGTTCCACCAGCGCTATAAATACCTGCTGATGGCCACCCATCGTGAGCAGTACCAGGCCCTGGGCCGGATGGTGGCCAGTTACACGGAGCCACCGGCAGAGTTCGCCCAACGCTACTTTCCCCAGCTGATGGAGGCCCTGCGCCAGCTGGCCACGCGCCAGACTCATACCAATGTGCTGCAACATCTGGCCGGCTATCTTAAAAGGCCGCTGTCGGCCGCTGACAAGCAACAGTTGCATGAAGTGATTCAGCAGTACCACACCGGCCTGGTGCCGCTGGCAGAGCCCGTGGATCTTCTGAAAGGGCACTTTCTGCGCCATCCTCACTCATATATCACCGATCAGGCTTACCTCTATCCCTACCCGGAAGAGATCCGCCTTCGCCACCTGTTCTGATGGATTAAGCCCACTTATGTACCAGCTGATGTGGTTTCGCAGTGATCTGCGTGTGCATGACAATCCCGCGCTGTGCTCAGCAATGGCCAACGGCCCGACGTTGGCCCTGTACATCCTGACTCCAGAACAGTGGCGCGAGCATAACGACGCCGCCTGCAAGATCGACTTCTGGTTACGCAATCTTCGCACCCTGCAGCAGTCGTTGAGCCGGCTGGGTGTGCCATTGCTGATCCGACAGGTGCCCACCTGGGCAGAGATTCCGCAGCTTATGGCTGAACTTGCCCATACACACGATATTCGCGGGGTATCCGTCAACGAGGAATACGGGGTCAATGAAACCCGTCGGGATCAGGCGGTCCGCGCACAGCTGGCAGGTCAGGGCGTCAGCTTTACCTCCCATCTGGACCAGGTGCTGTTCCCGCCAGGCAGCATCCGCAATCGCGCGGGCAACTATTTCCAGGTCTACAGCCAGTTTCGTCGGGTCTGTTACGAACGGCTGCATCTGGGACCACCCGCCCCGGTGCCGCCGCCTGCTCCCCAGCAGCCTCCACCCGATATCAGCAGCGATGTCGTGCCGACTCAGGTCAGCGGTTTTAACCCGCCGGACCCGTCACTGGTACAGCTCTGGCCTGCCGGCGAGAACGCCGCGCAGGTACGGCTGGAAAGCTTTGCCGATCAGCAGCTTGCCAGCTACCACCGCCAGCGGGATCTGCCGGCCACACCGGGCACCAGCCGCCTTTCTCCCTATCTGACTGCCGGCGTACTTTCAGTAAGGCAATGCCTGAACGCCGCCCTGGTCAGGAACAAGGGGATTTTTGGTGGTGGTAATGAAGGCATCGTCAGTTGGATCAACGAGTTACTCTGGCGCGAGTTCTACAAGCATGTGCTGGTGGGCTTTCCTCGGGTATCCATGGGCCGAGCCTTCCGGGTTCAGACCGAAGCCATCGCCTGGCGCCAGGCACCGGACGAACTGCTGGCCTGGCAGGAGGGCGGTACCGGTTTCCCGCTGGTCGACGCGGCCATGCGCCAGCTTGTCGCCACGGGCTGGATGCACAACCGTCTGCGAATGGTAGTGGCCATGTTTCTGACCAAGAACCTGCTGATCGACTGGCGGGAAGGCGAACGTTTCTTCATGGAGCATCTGATCGATGGAGACCTGGCGGCCAATAACGGCGGCTGGCAATGGAGCGCATCGACCGGAACTGATGCCGTGCCCTGGTTCCGTATCTTCAACCCGGTCACACAGTCCCAGCGTTTCGACCCGGAGGGGAGTTTTATTCGCCAGTGGGTGCCTGAACTGGCACACCTGGATAACCGGGCGATTCATCAGCCACCCGGCGGGGGCGATCTGTTTGGCTCAGCCGATTACCCGGCTCCCATGGTGGATCTGCGCAAAAGCCGGGAACGGGCGCTTCAGGCTTTCCGCAATTTGGGTAGCGAGCCATAGCCTGGTGTATGGTTGTGGCAATCAGTCCAGGGAGAGCGGCATGAATATCCGCAGCCCGATAGCAGGCCTCCTCTGTCTCTGCCTGCTACCCATGACGGCCGCTGCAGAATGCAGAAGCTTTACCAGAAGCGAGGTGCGCCAGGCAGTCATCAGTAGAACCACCAAGGTCCGGCATGACGGCGCAGAGCGTCGAGCGCTGCTGGGGCAAGCCGACCAAGATACGCC
>JAJUHY010000192.1 GCA_029265735.1 Marinobacter segnicrescens
CCGCGCCAGGAATTCGCCCTGAGGACCACAGATAAAGCTGTTGCCCCAGAACAGCACACCGTCGCTCTGACCGGTGGGGTCAGGTTCAGTGCCGACACGGTTTGGCGCGATGACGGGAAGGTTGTTGGCAATGGCGTGGCCCCGCTGGACGGTGACCCAGGCCTCGAGCTGACGTGCCTGTTCGTCCTGATCGTCGGTAATATCCCAGCCGATGGCAGTGGGGTAGATAAGCACTTCAGCACCGGCCAATGCCATCAGGCGGGCTGCTTCCGGGTACCACTGATCCCAGCATATAAGCAGGCCCAGCCGGCCCACCGAAGTATCGATGGGCGTAAAGCCACTGCGTCCATCGTTAAAGGTCGCGTCCCCCGGGGTGAAGTAAAATTTTTCATAAAACCCGGGGTCATCGGGGATGTGCATCTTGCGGTAGAGGCCAGCGATTGAACCGTCTGTCTCAAGTACCACGGCGGTATTGTGGTAAACGCCGTTCATGCGTCGTTCAAAGATAGAGCCCACTAGCACAATGCCGAGTTCCCGGGCAAGCGCGGCAAGTCGTTCCGTAGTGGGGCCGGGAATGGATTCGGCCAGGTCAAAGACAGCGGTGTCTTCGGACTGGCAGAAGTACAGGGTCGCGTGCAGTTCCTGGAGTACGACCAGCTGCGCGCCGGCTGCTGCTGCATCCCGGATCAGACGCTCGCTGGTGGCAAGGCTGATCTGCTTGTCCGGGTTGCCAGTCTGCTGGATGGCGGCGACCCGCAGGTTGTTCGAGCTCATAACTGTACGACTCCTGCAGGTAGCTGCATGGTTACGCAATGAAGACTGCCGTGCTGGCGGATCAGCGGGCGGCATTGAATGGGTATGATTTCACGACCCGGAAAGAGTTCCTGGAAGGTGACAAGCGCTGCCTGGTCCTGGGGTACGTCGTAGATGGGCACCAGGACTGCACCGTTGATAATCAGGAAATTGGCGTAGGTTGCCGGCAGACGCTGGCCATCTTCGTCATGGATCGCATCGGGCCAGGGCAGCGGTGTCAGTTTGTAGGGCGTGCCATCAGGTTGCCGGAACTGGCGAAGCTCTTCTTCCATGGCGGTCAGCGCCGGGTAGTGCTCGTCATCGGGGTCGTCGCAACGGACATAACAGATATGGTCCGGGCCTGCGAAACGAGCCAGGGTATCGATATGGCTGTCAGTATCATCCCCGGCCAGATAGCCGTGGTTAAGCCAGAGCACCCGTTTGGCCCCCAGGGTTTCCCCCAGCAGTGCTTCGATAGCGCCACGGTCATAATCGGGATTGCGGGTGGGGGTCATCAGGCATTCACTGGTAACCATCAGCGTGCCCTGGCCGTCCGATTCCAGCGACCCGCCTTCCAGTACAAAATCCACCGGCTCCAGCGGGGTATCGCCAAAACCATCGCCTTCGGCAAGGTGGCGGTTCAGGGCGTCGTCCTTTTCCCATGGGAATTTTCCACCCCAGGCGTTGAAGCGGAAGTCCAGCAGACGTACACCGTCGGGCGTGGTGACGGCGATCGGACCATGGTCCCGGGCCCAGGTGTCGTTGGCAGGAGCGGAGATGCAGTGCGCCCGTCCTGGCAGGTTGTTATCCCGGGCCCACTGGTTCAGTTCCCGGTCCAGCTTTTCGGTGCGGAACACCTGTTCGCAGCTGATCAGCAGGTGCTGAAACCGGAGTACGGCTTTGGCGATGGCCAGGAACACCGGTTCAGCTTCCGTCAGGGTATGAAACCAGTCGGTACCGGGGTGGGGCCAGGTCAGCATGACGGCGCTCTGGGGCGCCCATTCGGCAGGCATCACGCGTGTCGAGCTCAAGGTAGCAACCATCCTGTCAGTGTTTCGGGATCAGGAATACCGCCGGGGCGGTTTCCACGGAACGGGCTGCATTCTACCGGTTTGATGCCGGACCTCACAGCCCGGGAGTTTCCGAATCAGCGATTGTGTCGGGCCACCGCGTGAATAACGTGATCGTACTCGAAGTAGACGACGAAGCCATCGTAATGCCATTGGGAGATGGGCGGTTCACCAACCGGACCGGAGGTGCGGACCGGATCTCCGAACTTCTGACGCACAGAAGCCCGTGACTGGCCTGTGCGAGGCAGGGTCATGGCATCCCGGTCGCCCTGTGACATGACCGGCACCTTGACCTGGTCTGCGTGAGCCGGCTGCGGCATGGCGCCCAGGGTGAAAACGGCCAGACCTGCAGCGAATGCCACAGACATCAGTTTGATCATGGTCAGTTCTCCTGAAACTTCGGTAACGTTTGAGTCTATTATTGCGACGGACGCCCGCTCTGTCTCTGGCGAATCTGCCAGCCCATGACGTGCTTCGCAATCTGCTGGCGGTCGGCTTCGGATATTTCGATGAAGGTGGTGTGTATCTGTTCGAGATCCGAGGAATTGTTGTCGTCCGGTGGTGTCACCGCCACAACTTCAGCCCGTGCCCTTGGCTGACAGAGCTCTGGCGGCAGCGTGAGGCGGATCGCAAGGATCCTGCCGGGGGCCAGTTCGCCACGCGGGGCATGGAAGCTTACGCCACCTTCGCTCAGGATCACGGTGTGCAGGTCCTGCGGTTGCAGGGGATTTTGCTCCAGGGCAATAATGCGCGCCAGGGTGTCAATCCTGCTGTTCAGGGTTTTAAGCAGAGTTGCCGTCATCCGGTCCCGTTCGGCCAGTAGTGGAAGCTGGTTGCGGAACTCCTGGTCGAGCCGCTTCAGTTCGCTCCTTAACCCATCCAGCGGATCCTCAGGGAACGGATCAGTCGCCGTCCTGTCATTCCCTGGTAGCGGGCAGTATTCCAGACCGATCCGATCCTCAATACGAAAATAATCCCTCGGGTCTGAGCTTTGCGGATCAGCGCTCATCAGGACTCCGTGGTTGGGGGTTGTGGTCCGGAACATTACAGCGGGTTTACCCGGCGCAAGGCTGGGCTCGCGCCGCCGCCGGGTTTCCGGCAGAATAGCCGTTTTTTGAAGAGTTTAGCAGCTTCCCGAAAGCAAAACAGGCGACCTGTATGTTCCGACCCCTTTCGTTCTATATCGGTTTGCGCTACACCGCGGCCAAGCGACGGAATCACTTTATCTCCTTTATCTCCCTCACCTCCATGATCGGCCTGATGCTGGGGGTGGCGGTACTGATTATCGTGCTTTCGGTGATGAACGGCTTTGACCGGGAGCTGAAGGAGAAAGTCCTGGGCATGGTGCCCCACGCCGTCGTCAAGGGCGACCCCTATCTCCATGACTGGCAGGCAGTGGACCAGCGAGTGAGCGAGCATCCCCGGGTGCTGGCCGCGGCTCCGTTTGTGGAAGGTCAGGGCATGGTGACCGGTGGCGGCAATGTTCGCGGCGTTCTGATTCAGGGAATCATTCCGGAGCAGGAAGAAACCGTGTCCATCATCTCCAGCCAGATGATCGAAGGCAGTCTCCATGATCTGGCCGCCGGAGAGTTCGGCATTATTATCGGTCGTCCACTGGCGATCAGCCTGCGCCTGCACCTGGGCGACAAACTGACGGTGGTACTGCCGGAAGCGTCCGTGAGCCCGGCGGGCGTGATGCCCCGGCTCAAGCGCTTTACCGTAGTGGGGATCTTCAGTACGGGGGCCGAGCTGGACGGCAACTACACCCTGATCCATATGGACGATGCTGCCAAACTGATGCGAACCGGTGGTCTGGCCGAAGGGGTACGCCTGCTGGTGGATGACCTCTTTGCCGCACCCAGGGTGGTGGAAGAAGCTGCGCTCAGTCTGGGTGGCCGCTATTACATCTCCGACTGGACCCGGACCCACGGCAGCCTGTTCAGCGCCATTCAGATGGAAAAAACCATTATTGGTCTGTTGCTGATGTTCATCGTCGCCGTGGCAGCGTTCAATATTGTGTCCACTCTGGTCATGGTGGTAACCGACAAGACAGCGGATATTGCGATCCTGCGCACCATGGGTGCGACACCCGGGCGCATTATGAGGATCTTCATGATCCAGGGGGCGATCATCGGTGTGTTCGGGACTCTTGTCGGGACAGGGCTAGGTATTCTCGGCGCACTTTATATCAGCGATCTGATCAGTGGGCTGGAAAGTCTGCTGAACCATCAGTTCCTCAATGCCGATGTCTATTTCATCAGCTACCTGCCATCGGATCTGCAGTGGCAGGACGTGGCCATTATCAGCAGTTCGGGCCTGATCATGAGCCTGCTGGCTACGCTGTATCCGGCGTGGCGCGCGTCCCGTATTGATCCGGCGGAGGCCCTCCGATATGAGTAAGGAAGCGACCATGCAAGCCGAGTTACGGCCTGTGATCGAATGCGAGCAATTGACCCGCACCTACAAGGAAGGCCCTGTCAGCCTGACCATTTTTTCTGACATTTCACTGACGGTGAACGCCGGCGAAACCGTGGCGATTGTGGGCAGCAGCGGTGCTGGTAAAACCACGCTGCTGAACCTGCTGGGCGGGCTGGACAAGCCGTCCACGGGTGAGATCCGTATCTGTGGCGAACAGATCCACCGCATGAGCGAAGCCCGCAGGGCGCGCTTCCGAAATCGTCATCTGGGTTTTGTATACCAGTTTCATCATCTGCTGCCGGAGTTTTCTGCCCGGGAGAACGTCATGCTGGCCTGCGCTTTGGGCG
>JAJUHY010000318.1 GCA_029265735.1 Marinobacter segnicrescens
CAGTGGCCGGCTGTTTGCGCTGAACAGTTACGAGAACCGGGTCTACCAGGTGGGGCTGGATGATCAGCCGCCGCTGATCGCCAAATTTTACCGTCCCGGGCGCTGGACGGAAGAGCAGATCCGGGAGGAGCACGCCTTTACGCTTGAGCTGGACGCTGCCGGAGTGCCCGTGGTCGCGCCGATAAAGCTGGCCTCCGGTACAACCCTTGGCCGCGAAGGCCCCTTTCTGTTTGCCCTGTTCCCGCAACGAGGCGGCCAGGCCCCGGATACCAGTACCCCGGACACTCTGTACCGTCTTGGCCAATGGCTGGGGCAGCTGCATAACGTTGGTGATCTCAGGCCCTTCCTGCACCGTTCATCCATGGACATCCTGTCTGCGATCGGCGAATTCAGCCATTACCTGACGGAGAATGGCTGGGTGCCGCAAGATCTGCGCCCTGCCTGGGACAGTCTGATCCCGGATCTGATCAGGGAATGCGAGCGCCTTATCGAACAGGCCGGGGACGTGCACCAGCTTCGCCTCCACGGCGACTGCCACGCCGGAAATATTCTGGTGCGGGAAGAGCAACTGCTGTTCGTCGACCTGGACGACTGCCGCACCGGGCCAGCGATTCAGGACCTGTGGCTGCTACTGAACGGGGACGATTCAGAACGAAGTCAGCAATTCGGTGAACTGCTCGAAGGCTATGAAATGTTCCGGGACTTCAACCGCCGGGAACGCTATCTGATTGAACCTCTACGGTGCTTCCGACAGCTTCGTCACTGTGCGTGGCTGGCCCAGCGCTGGGACGATCCGGCGTTTCCCCGGTTCTTCCCCTGGTTCGGACAAGCCCGGTTCTGGTCCGATCAGATCCTTTCGCTGCGGGAGCAACTCGCTGCGTTACAGGGGCCGGTACTGAATATTCCCGGCCAATACTGAATCCCTTAAAATCTGTGGAGTCGCCATGAGCAAACCTGAGGCCACCTATACCGTTCGCAGCCTGATCCTTACCGCCGTCATCAGCGTCATCGCGACAGTGCTGGTACTTGAATTAAGCGGTAAAATCGTACACAGCCAGGACAAGGATCAGGTACCGGTAGGAGACTTCAAGGCGGTTCATGTGGCGCCCGGCGAAGACTTTCGCATGTCATCAAGGCTCTCGGGGCTCCATGCCGTCTGCCAGAACGGCTATCTGGCTATCGCCGCCGATGCGGACCCCAATTACCGGGGCATTCTGGTGGACTACCGGAACCGGGGTGTGCGCTGTCAACCGGCTCCGGGTGCCGCCCGCACCGGGGACGCCGGCGAGTAATCCGAGGACATGACCATGACCGCACCCCACAAGCCCAGCCATCAGCTCGACAGAATCTATGCGAGCGAGCAGCCCCGTCAGGACTTCCGTTTTGATGAGTCCGTGGCCCGGGTTTTTCCCGACATGATCCGACGCTCGGTACCTGGCTACACCACGATCATCCCGATGATTGAAGTCATCACCGAACAGTACGTACAGCCGGGCTCCAACTGCTACGATCTGGGCTGCTCCCTGGGCGCCTCGACCCTGGCCATGCGCCACGGCATGCCCCATGCCGGTTGCACCCTGGTGGGCGTGGACAACTCGTCGGCAATGATTGAACGGTGTCAGCACTATATTGCTCTGGACGACCATCCGCTGCCGGTCACCCTGCGCTGTGAAGACATCCTGGACACCCCTATCACGGACGCGTCGGTGACGACCCTGAACTTCACCCTTCAGTTTGTGGAACCTGATCGTCGTCTTGAGCTGCTGACCCGCATTGCCCAGGCAACCCGTCCGGGAGGTGTCCTGATTCTCTCGGAAAAAATCCGCTTTGAGGATGAACAGGAACAGCAGACCCAGACGCGCCTGCACCACGAATTCAAGCGGGCCAATGGCTACTCGGACCTGGAAATCAGCCAGAAACGCAGCGCCCTTGAGCAGGTCCTGATCCCGGAAACCCTGGCCGGTCACAAACAGCGGCTGGAAGAAGCTGGCTTCACGGACGTCACGGTCTGGTATCAGTGTTTTAACTTCGTATCCATGCTGGCCTTCCGGCCGAACTGACGAGGCTCCCCATGCTGGACTGGCAAACCCTTTGGTCAGACATGCTACTAAGGCTGGAAAAGGAAGGCTGGCAAGACTGGGCCGATACCATCCGTGACCAGCTCCACCAACGCTTCGTAGAAAACCCCCATGGTGATCTGCCCAGCTGGCAGGCAGCCCTGGCCCGGCTACCAGAGCGGCGGGACGCTCTACTGTACTGTGACCGCAGCGAAGTTACCGTTGAGAGCCTGATTCCCCTGTCGAGCCCCGAGTCCGAGTCACTGGAACAGGGGCTTCGCGGCCTGATGCCCTGGCGCAAGGGACCGTTCAGCTTCTTCGGCACGCAAGTAGACACTGAATGGCGCTCGGACTGGAAGTGGGATCGCGTCGCGCCGGCATTAAGTGACCTGACCGGACGCCGGGTTCTGGACGTGGGCTGCGGCTCGGGGTACCACCTCTGGCGAATGTACGGCGCGGGTGCCAGTGAAGTCATCGGTATCGATCCGGGCCTGTTGTTTCTGTGCCAGTTTATGGCGGTGAAACGGTATCAGCCGACGGCGCCGGTCGACCTGGTGCCCTTGCGTATCGAGGATCTCCCACGGCCACTGGAGTACTTCGACACCACCTTCTCCATGGGGGTTCTGTATCACCGGCGCTCACCGGTCGACCATCTGCTGGAGCTCAAGGATACCCTTCGCCCCGGCGGCGAGCTGGTGCTGGAAACCCTGGTGGTTGAC